>NZ_PUGA01000017.1:0-61239 GCF_003236725.1 Pantoea sp. ARC270 | reverse complement strand
CCCCTGGCGCAGGGCTTTTTTCACTGCCGGGCAATGCTATGATGAACGCCATTTTTGCAAACCAACCCCCTGACACCAACGAGAAAAAGTATGTTGAAAAAACTGTTATTCCCCCTGTTGGCTGCGTTCATTTTAGCCGGCTGTGCAACCAGCAATAATACCCTCACCATTCAGCCTAAGATTGAGCTGCCACAGCGCGATCCGGGCCTGATGGCGGTCACCGTCAGCATCAACGGAGCCGATCAGCGTCAGGATCAGGCGCTGGCAAAAGTGAACCGTGACGGTCAGCTGGTGACCCTGACACCATCGCGCGACCTGCGTTTCCTGCTGCAGGAAGTGCTGGAGAAACAGATGACGGCACGTGGCTATATGGTGGGACCGAATGGCGCGGTCGATCTGCAGATCGTAGTGAACAACCTCTATGCTGACGTTACCCAGGGCAACGTGCGCTACAGCATCACCACCAAAGCGGACATCTCTATCATTGCTACCGCCAAAAACGGCAGCAAACAGGTTAAAAATTACCGCCAGACTTACAGCGTAGAAGGCGCGTTCAGCGCAACGAACCAGAAGATTACTAACGCGGTCAACGCCACCATGAGCGATGTCATCGCAGACATGGCACAGGACACCAGCGTCAACGACTTCATCAAACAGAACGCGCGTTAATTTCGCCTCTCCTCTGCCCGGCATGATGCCGGGCATCGTGTTTGTTACCGGCAGGATCCGCATGAACCACTATCTTCGCCTCTTCAGCCAGAAAAATGCCGCCGTACTGCTGCTGCTCGGTTTCGCCTCCGGCCTGCCGCTGGCCCTGACATCCGGCACGTTGCAGGCGTGGATGACGGTGGACAATGTCGATCTGAAAACCATCGGTTTCTTTTCGCTGGTCGGCCAGGCCTATGTCTTTAAGTTTCTCTGGTCGCCGATGATGGACCGCTACACGCCGCCGTTTCTGGGCCGGCGTCGCGGCTGGTTGCTGCTCAGCCAGCTGGCGCTGGTCGGGGGCATTGCGGCGATGGGTTTTCTGCAACCCAGCCGGGATCTGACCCTGATGGCGGCTCTGGCGGTGCTGATTGCCTTCTGCTCCGCCTCACAGGACATTGTCTTTGACGCCTGGAAAACCGATATTCTGCCGCCTGAAGAGCGCGGCAGCGGCGCGGCGATTACCGTGCTGGGTTACCGGCTGGCGATGCTGATTTCAGGCGGGCTGGCGCTGTGGCTGGCTGACCGCTATCTCGGCTGGCAGGCGACCTACTGGCTGATGGCGCTGATGATGGTGCCAGGCATTATCGCCACGCTGATGGCGAGCGAGCCGGACACCCATATTTCCACGCCCCACTCTCTGCGTCAGGCTGTTGTCGACCCGCTGAAAGATTTCTTTCAGCGCAATAACGCCTGGCTGCTGATTACCCTGATTATTCTCTACAAGCTGGGCGATGCTTTTGCCGCCTCACTGACCACCACCTTTCTGATTCGCGGCGTCGGCTTTAATGCTGGCGATGTCGGTCTGGTTAACAAGACGCTGGGCCTGCTGGCGACCATCATTGGTGCGCTCTATGGGGGTGTCGTCATGCAGCGCCTGAGTCTGTTCCGGGCACTGATGATTTTCGGCCTGCTGCAGGCTGTCTCAAACTTCGGTTACTGGCTGCTGGCGGTGACGGATAAACAGCTGTGGAGCATGGCCAGCGCGGTTTTTGTGGAAAACCTCTGTGGCGGCATGGGCACCGCCGCCTTTGTGGCGCTGTTGATGACCCTCTGCAACAAATCGTTCTCCGCGACCCAGTTTGCCCTGCTGTCAGCGCTTTCTGCGGTGGGCCGGGTTTACGTCGGTCCGGCTGCGGGCTGGCTGGTAGAACTCTGGGGCTGGCCAGCCTTTTATGCCTTCACCGTCGTGGCGGGCGTGCCGGGTCTGTTGCTGCTGGCATTTTGCCGTCAGACGCTAAATCAGGTCGAGCAGAGTGGCAAATTCCTGACACGAAGCTACTATCCTCTTGGCTATCGCTGGACGAATCGTCTGTTTGCAACAGGCTGTGGCGTGCTGGGACTCTGGCTGGTGGCGCTGGCGCTGGATGCGCTGGGGCTCACTGTGCTGGCTGCCCTGCTGTCACCCCTGTTTGGCACTGGCATGGTACTCGCGTTGCTGGCCGTATTGTCGGGTCTGCTGCTCGACTACCGGGCACTGAAACGAGCGCCTGCCCTGCCCGCGTCAGATGCTTAAGTGAAATCGATGGGTTAACGGCTGCGGCTTATTTTTTTGTCAACGGACCAGGCCGCCGTCATTTATCATCGCCTGTTATTTTTTGAAAATAAGAATATGGCCTGAGGAGGGGGAGCGGAAATACTAAAAACCGGTGAGCAATTACTTTAGTTAAATTTCATCACATAAATGATGCAGACTTGTTAAATATTTGGGCGTTAAAAGTAAGGGTTATTCCTTTCCCTGATTTTTTTGCGGTTACTTCCATTGGTTTTTGTTATATTGGTGCCAACTGCTTGTCTGCGTTAACTATTTGTCACCTGACGCAACATCTGTGACACCCTTAGCAAAAGGTGTCAACACGCATCTGACACATCCTTAAGCTGGTTTACACTGCATAAACCTTCCCGTAAAATGCGCGCACACTTAAACGACAATAGAGCCCTTTGTCATTGAGGTCGTTAAATGAGACTCAGTAAATACAATAAAAGTTTGGGGATTTTGTCATTAATTGCAGGCACTTTATTAATGAGTGGCTGCGATAGTGCATTGTTAAATCCCAAAGGACAGATTGCACTGGAGCAACGTTCGCTGATACTGACTGCCTTTGGCCTGATGTTGATCGTCGTTATCCCCGCAGTCCTGATGGCCGTGGTGTTTGCCTGGAAATATCGGGCATCCAACACGAATGCGAAGTACAGCCCTAACTGGTCACACTCTAACAAAGTGGAAGCCGTGGTCTGGACCATTCCGATCCTGATCATTCTCTTCCTCAGCGTGCTGACCTGGAAATCGACCCATGCACTGGAGCCCAGCAAACCGCTGCAATCTGATGTAAAACCGGTTGAGATCGATGTGGTTGCACTGGACTGGAAATGGCTGTTCATTTACCCGGAACAGGGTATTGCAACCGTGAACCAGATTGCCTTCCCGGCAAACACGCCAGTGAACTTCAAAATCACGTCTAACTCCGTCATGAACTCTTTCTTCATTCCAACGCTCGGCAGCCAGATTTATGCGATGGCCGGTATGCAGACCAAGCTGCATCTGATTGCGAATGAGCCAGGGACTTTCGACGGTATCTCTGCGAACTTCAGTGGTCGTGGTTTCTCTGGCATGAAGTTCAAAGCCATTGCAACCAAAGACGATGCGGAATTCCAGCAGTGGGTAGCAAAAGTTAAAGCAGCACCTAACACGCTGACCACCATGGAAGATTTCGAGAAAGTTGCTGTACCAAGCGAAAACCACCCGGTGGAATATTTCTCTTCAGCGAATCCTGAACTGTTCAAGCAAGTTATCGCTAAGTTCATGACCAGCCACGGGAAGATGGACATGCCTGAACATGAAGGTATGGACATGAGTCACGCCGCTTCCGCGGGAGCCGAGGAATAATACGATGTTCGGAAAATTAACACTGGATGCAGTGCCGTACCATGAGCCGATTATCATGGTCACGGTCGCCGGTATCATTTTAGGTGGTCTGGCACTGATTGCCGCCATCACCTATTTTGGTAAATGGCAATATCTGTGGTCTGAATGGCTAACGTCTGTCGACCATAAAAAACTGGGTATCATGTACGTCATCATGGCATTCGTCATGCTGCTGCGTGGTTTTGCTGATGCCATCATGATGCGTACCCAACAGGTGATGGCTTCGGCCGGTGAAGCGGGCATTCTGCCACCGCATCACTACGACCAGATCTTTACGGCGCACGGCGTCATTATGATCTTCTTCGTGGCGATGCCTTTCGTGGTTGGCCTGATGAACATCGCCGTTCCGCTGCAGATTGGTGCACGTGACGTTGCGTTCCCGTTCCTGAACAACCTGAGCTTCTGGTTTACCGCGGTCGGTGTGATCCTGGTTAACCTGTCGCTGGGTGTGGGCGAGTTCGCGCAGACCGGCTGGCTGGCTTATCCGCCACTGTCCGGCGCGGAGTACAGTCCCGGCGTCGGGGTCGACTACTGGATCTGGAGTCTTCAGCTCTCCGGTATCGGTACGACCTTAACCGGTATTAACTTCTTCGTGACCATCCTGAAGATGCGTGCACCGGGCATGAGCCTGTTCAAAATGCCTGTCTTTACCTGGACTGCGCTGTGCACCAACGTCCTGATCATCGCTGCGTTCCCGGTTCTGACCGTGACCCTGGCGCTGTTGACCCTTGATCGTTATCTCGGCTTCCATTTCTTCACCAATGAAATGGGCGGGAACATGATGATGTACGTCAACCTGATCTGGGTCTGGGGTCATCCGGAAGTGTATATTCTGGTTCTGCCGGTCTTTGGTGTGTTCGCAGAAATTACCGCGACCTTCTCCAAAAAACGTCTGTTTGGCTACACCTCACTGGTGTGGGCGACCATCGCGATCACCGTACTGTCGTTCATCGTCTGGCTCCACCACTTCTTCACCATGGGTGCGGGTGCGAACGTTAACGCCTTCTTCGGTATTATGACGATGATCATCGCGATTCCGACCGGGGTTAAAATCTTTAACTGGCTGTTCACCATGTACCAGGGTCGCATCCAGATGCACTCTGCGATGCTGTGGACCGTTGGCTTCCTGGTAACCTTCTCTGTAGGGGGTATGACCGGCGTACTGCTGGCCGTTCCGGGTGCTGACTTCATTCTGCACAACAGCCTGTTCCTGATTGCACACTTCCATAACGTTATCATCGGTGGTGTTGTCTTCGGTTGTATGGCGGGCGTGACCTACTGGTTCCCGAAAGCCTTTGGCTTTACCCTGAACGAAACCTGGGGCAAACGCGCCTTCTGGTTCTGGATCATCGGCTTCTTCGTTGCCTTTATGCCGCTGTACGCGCTGGGCTTCATGGGTATGACCCGTCGTCTGAGCCAGGATATCGATCCACAGTTCCACCCTCTGCTGGTGGTCGCTGCGGTCGGTGCAGGTCTGATTGCAATGGGTATCCTGTGTCAGCTGACCATGTTCTACGTTTCGGTCCGTGACCGTGACCAGAACCGTGATCTGACCGGTGACCCGTGGGGCGGTCGTACGCTGGAGTGGGCAACCTCTTCACCACCACCGTTCTATAACTTTGCTGTGATCCCGCATGTGCATGAGCGTGACGCTTTCTGGGAAATGAAAGAGAAAGGCGAAGCGTACAAGCAGCCGGAGTCGTATGAAGAGATTCATATGCCGAAAAACAGCGGTGCTGCACTGGTTATCTGTGCGTTCGCGACGGTAATGGGCTTCGCGCTGATCTGGCATATCTGGTGGCTGGCAGGTCTTTCATTCCTCGGCATGATCGTTACCTGGATCGTGAAGAGCTTCGACGAAGACGTGGATTACTACGTTCCGGTTGCTGAAGTTCAGAAGATTGAAAACCAGCACTTTGACGAAATCAGCAAAGCAGGTCTGAAATAATGTCAACTGAAACTCTGATTAAACATCACCACGACGCCCATGCGGAGCATGGGCATCACGATGCAGGAGCCAATAAAGTCTTTGGCTTCTGGATCTACCTGATGAGTGACTGCATTATCTTCGCAACCCTGTTTGCGACCTATGCCGTCATGGTCAACAACACTGCCGGTGGCCCGGCAGGTAAAGATATCTTTGAGCTGCCGTTTGTTCTGGTAGAAACCGCCCTGCTGCTGCTGAGCTCCATCACGTATGGCATGGCTGTTATCTCCATGAACAAGGAGCAAAAAGGTGCCGTTATCGGCTGGCTGGCGCTGACCTTCCTGTTTGGTCTGGGCTTCATCGGCATGGAAATCTATGAATTCCATCACCTGATTGCGGAAGGCTTTGGTCCGGATCGCAGTGGCTTCCTGTCTGGCTTCTTTACGCTGGTCGGTACCCACGGTCTGCACGTGACCTCGGGTCTGATCTGGATGCTGGTGCTGATGTTCCAGATTTCCAAACGTGGCCTGAACGCGACTAACCGCACCCGTATCATGTGTCTGAGCCTGTTCTGGCACTTCCTGGACGTGGTCTGGATTTGCGTCTTCACCGTTGTTTACCTGATGGGAGCCATGTAATGAGTCATTCTGTTAACGAACATGGCGCTTCACACGGTAGCGTGAAGTCCTACATGATCGGCTTCATCCTCTCTATCATCCTGACGGCGATCCCGTTCTGGATGGTCATGGATGGCAGTGCATCTCACGGTACTATCCTCGGTGTTGTTCTGGTCTGTGCGGTTATCCAGGTGCTGGTTCACCTGGTTTACTTCCTGCACTTAGACAGCAAATCTGAGGGTGGCTGGAACATGGTAGCCATTGTTTTCTCGGCCATCATCATCCTGATTGTCGTAGTAGGCTCACTGTGGATCATGTGGAACCTCAACTACAACATGATGCCTCACTAAAGAGTCACGCGTAATGTTTAAGCAATACCTGCAAGTTACAAAACCAGGAATTATTTTCGGGAATTTAATTTCTGTGATCGGCGGATTCCTGCTGGCCTCTAAAGGCAACACGGATTACGCCCTGTTTCTCATCACCCTGGTGGGCGTGTCACTGGTGGTTGCATCGGGTTGTGTTTTCAACAACGTGATCGACCGCGACATCGACATCAAGATGGAGAGAACCAGGAATCGGGTGCTGGTAAAAGGCCTTATCTCCGCGAAAGTAAGCCTGGTTTATGCCACTGTGCTGGGTATTGCTGGCTTTGCGTTGCTCTACTTCGGTGCAAATCCGCTGGCCATGTGGCTGGGGGTGATGGGCTTCGTGGTTTACGTGGGCATCTACAGTCTCTACATGAAGCGTCATTCCGTTTACGGTACGCTGATTGGCAGTCTGTCGGGTGCTGCACCGCCGGTTATCGGCTACTGTGCGGTATCCAATGAGTTTGATGCCGGTGCCTTAATCCTGCTGGCGATCTTCAGCCTGTGGCAGATGCCGCATTCGTACGCGATTGCCATCTTCCGCTTTAAAGATTACCAGGCGGCGAACATCCCGGTACTGCCGGTGGTGAAAGGGATCTCCGTAGCAAAAAATCATATTACGCTCTATATCCTGGCGTTTATGATTGCCACGCTGATGCTGACGCTGGGTGGCTATGCCGGCTACAAATATCTGGTGGTGGCCGCTGCGGTCAGCGTCTGGTGGCTGGGCATGGCGTTATCCGGTTATAAAACCGCTGACGATCGTGTCTGGGCGCGTAAACTGTTTGTCTTCTCTATCGTGACGATTACCGCGCTGAGCGTGATGATGTCGGTAGATTCGATGGCTCCGGCCTCGAAGGACCTGCTGACTTACGTCTGGTAACGGACACCGTAAGAGCATGAAAAGGGCGCGATTTTCGCGCCCTTTCTTTTTGTTACGACTGCTTAAAAACTATTGTTTTACCCGCCCTGCCCCGCCCCCTAGAATAAATGCAGCACATTAACAGAGGTTGGAATGAACGATAATAAAATGACTCCGGTGGAGCTGCGTGCCACATGGGGCCTCGGTACGGTCTTTTCCCTACGCATGCTGGGAATGTTTATGGTCCTGCCGGTACTGACCACTTATGGCATGGCATTACAGGGCGCGAGTGAAACGCTGATCGGCCTGGCGATTGGTATCTATGGCCTGGCCCAGGCGATTTTTCAGATTCCTTTTGGTCTGCTTTCCGATCGCATCGGGCGAAAGCCGTTGATCGTGGGCGGACTGCTGCTGTTTGTTCTGGGTAGCGTTATTGCTGCCTGCACGGACTCTATCTGGGGCATTATTCTGGGCCGTGCGCTGCAGGGCTCCGGCGCAATTGCCGCTGCCGTGATGGCGCTGCTCTCCGATTTGACGCGAGAGCAGAACCGCACCAAAGCGATGGCCTTTATCGGCATCAGTTTTGGTGTCACCTTCGCAATTGCGATGGTCGTCGGTCCGGTCGTTACGCACGCGTTAGGGCTGCAGGCGCTGTTCTGGATGATTGCGATCCTGGCCTCGCTGGGTATCGTCATCACGCTGCTGGTGGTGCCATCCACCCCGCATCATGTGCTGAATCGTGAATCGGGCATGGTCAAAGGCAGCTTTCGCAAGGTGCTGGCGAATCCGCGCCTGGTGAAGCTGAATATCGGTATTTTCTGTCTGCATATCCTGCTGATGTCGAGCTTTGTCGCCTTGCCGGGGCAGTTTGAGCAGGCGGGTTTCCCGGCCCCGGAACACTGGAAAGTCTATCTCTCGACCATGCTGATTGCCTTTGCGGGCGTGGTGCCGTTCATCATTTATGCCGAAGTGAAGCGTCGCATGAAGCGCGTCTTTGTGGGCTGCGTCGGGATGATCGTTATTGCCGAGATCGTGCTGTGGGGTGCGGAAGGGCATTTCTGGACGCTGGTCGTTGGGGTTCAGCTCTTCTTCTTCGCTTTCAATCTGATGGAAGCCATTCTCCCTTCGCTGATCAGTAAAGAGTCGCCTGCCGGTTACAAAGGAACGGCGATGGGCATTTACTCCACCAGCCAGTTCCTTGGCGTAGCCGTTGGCGGCAGCATGGGCGGCTGGGTGTTTGGTCATTTCGATGCACAGACCGTGTTCATGGTCGGCGCAATGGTGGCTGCGGCCTGGCTGTTTGTCAGTATGACGATGCAGGAACCCCCTTATGTGAGCAGCCTGCGCATTGTGCTGAGTGACGCGGCACTGGCTTTGCCGAATCTGGAGCAGCGCCTGAAAGCGCAGAAAGGGGTGAACTCCGTGTTTATTGTGCCGGAAGAGAAAAGTGCCTACATCAAAATCGACAGTAAAGTGACCAGCCGCCCTGAGCTGGAAGCGTTGCTGGGCAGTTGCTAGTTTAAGAAAATTTTCACGACGACTTCCGCTCGTTTCGCTTCAGGATCGAGCTGGCTCAGGGAACAGGGTCAGATCGGAAAGTCGCAAAAGCCGCCATCCATGGCATGCTCGGCCCGCGCCGTCCTGGCGCGGGACGCTTTCCTCTTCTGCCCCTGTTCCCTGCGCCCCTTAAGCTTCTACGTTGCTGCTGAATCCCCCCGAATTTGATTTTGTGCTTAATCTTAAACCCGGCACAAGTCTTCTTACAGACAACTCAGAAATTCAAAGCGATGGATGCCTGTGCCTGTAGCAAAGCATCGCGGGCCATGGATGGCCCGCGCTGAGCCCGCCATGGATGGCGCTGTTGCGTCTTTGCGTAAGGCACAGGCTCCCTGAGCAAGCGCGCGATCGCACAGACGCCCTACAGCTCACACCCCGCTCCATACGCTTTACTTGTTCAAAGAGATGCAAGCCAGCGCACGAGGCCACTAACGTCACAAACCACGCCTTCATTTAGACGGCTCAAAATTTGGATCGATGCAGCGCTGCTCCTGCCAGATAACAAAAAACCCGGCCTGAGCCGGGTTTTTCATCACTGCCTTCAGGCCAAAAACACAGCCTGCCCCGCTTAATCGCGGAAGTTTTTAAACTGGAACGGCTGCCCCAGATTGCTGCCGCGCACAATCGCCATTGCGCTCTGCAGATCATCGCGCGCTTTGCCGGTCACTCGTAACGCTTCACCCTGAATCTGGGTCTGCACTTTCAGCTTACTGTCTTTGATAAGCTTCACCAGCTTCTTCGCTACGTCGCTCTCAATGCCCTTCTTCAGTTTGGCATCGACCGCCCAGCTTTTACCGCTGTGCTCAATCTCTTCCGGCACCTCTAAGGCACCGCCTTCAATCCCGCGCTTCAGTAACTTCTCACGCAAAATATCGACCAGCTGTTTAACCTGGAAATCAGACTCGCTGGTGATTTTAATGGTTTCATTCTTTTCGTTGAGCTCAAACTCGGCGCTCACGTTGCGGAAATCGAAGCGGGTAGACACCTCACGGTTGGCATTCTCCACCGCATTGCGAATTTCCTGCAGATCGACTTCTGAAACGATATCGAAAGATGGCATCTCTTCTTCTCCTGACGCTAAAGTGACATGCATAATACGCGTCTTACGGTGCTAAATAAAATCAGGCTGTGCACGACGCTATACTCATGGTGTGACAGTAAATAATAAATGGATAGCCCGCCAGCGGGAGGCAGTATGAAAATTACCGTGTTAGGGTGCGGTGCTCTTGGTCAGGTCTGGCTGACAGCGCTCGCCCGTCAGGGACACGAGGTGCAGGGATGGTTGCGGGTGCCGCAGCCCTATTGCTCGGCCAATGTCGTCGACCCGGAAGGCAACATAGCCAACCGCACCTTCATCGCTAACGATCCGCTGTTTCTGGCGGAAAGCCAGCTGCTGCTGGTTACGCTCAAAGCGCCCCAGGTGTCACCCGCCGTGAAAAATCTGGAAAGCGTTCTGCCGGAAAACTGCCCGGTGCTGCTGCTGCATAATGGCATGGGCACGCTGGAGGAGCTTAAAGGGTTAACTCAGCCGCTACTGCGCGGCGTCACGACGCACGCCGCGATGCGTGATGGCACCGTCATCAAACACATCGCCAGCGGCATCACCCACATCGGCCCCGGTAACCGCAAAAGCGCTGCTTACAGCGATCTGGCCGACATCCTGCACCATGCCCTGCCCGATGTCGCCTGGCATGACAACATCCGTGCGGCCTGCTGGCGCAAGCTGGCGGTGAACTGCGTGATCAACCCGCTCAGCGTGGAATATGAGTGCCAGAACGGCGCGCTGCGTGCGTATCCGGAACAGATTGCGCAGTTATGCGAAGAGATCAGCTGGGTCATGGAGCGTGAAGGTCAGAACGTAGCCAGCGAAAGCCTGCAGGATATTATCTTCGACGTGATTGAAAGCACGGCGGCGAACACCTCTTCCATGCTGCAGGATATCCGCGCGCAGCGGCTCACCGAAATCGACTACATCAGCGGCTTTTTACTGCGCCGCGCCCGGACGCACGGCCTGGTGCTGTCGGAGAACACCCGTCTGTATGACATTGTAAAACGCAAGGAGTCCCATTATGACCGCGAACGCATCGGTGCTGGTTTGCCTGGCACATGGCAGTGAAGAGACCGAAGCCGTCACCACCATCGACCTGCTGGTTCGTGCCGGGCTGAACGTCGTCACCGCCAGCGTCGAAAGCGATGGCAGCCGGGAGATCGTCTGCTCACGCGGTGTCCGCCTGCTGGCTGACGCACCGTTGGTCGAGGTCGCCGACAACGATTTCGCCGCCATCGTCCTGCCCGGTGGCCTCAAAGGCGCGGAGACCTTCCGTGACAGCCCGCTGCTGGTCGAAACGGTGCGTCAGTTTCATCTCAGTGATAAAATCGTTGCGGCGATTTGCGCGGCGGCAGGTACGGTGCTGGTTCCCCACGATCTGTTCCCTGTCGGAAACATGACCGGCTTTCCCGGCTTAAAAGAGACCATTCCGGCGGAGAAATGGATGGAGCGCCGCGTCGTCTGGGATCCGCGGGTAAAACTGCTCACCAGCCAGGCACCCGGCACGGCCATGGATTTTGCGCTGAAGCTGATCGATCTGCTGGTGGGAAAAGAAATGGCGCGCGACGTTGCCGCACAACTGGTGCTGGCACCCGGCATTTATGACTATCAGGCGTGATCAGGCTCATCAGTCAGACCCCGACAGGGTCTGACTGACCGTAAGCCAGCACTACGGGCGGTAGACTTTCACGTTCTTAAAGCCCTGCTCATGCAGATAGAGGGCCTGCAGACGGCTCATCACGCCGCGATCGCAGTAAAGCAGCCAGGTGCGGTTCTGATCGAGATCGCCAAACTGCGTGCTGAGTTTGTAGAACGGCAGTGATTTCACCTCCGTGGCCTTCAGCTCAAGCGGATTCTCTTCCTGCTCGTCGATGGCGCGGATATCCAGCACCACGTCGTTTTCACTCAGCAGCGCGACGGTTTCAACTTCCACCACCTCCTCTTCTGTCTGCTCAGCGATGGTGCGGATATCGACATTGGTCGCCTCTTCCACCACGCGATCCAGAATCGTAAAGTCGAAATTCTGCTCTTCTGCCTCGATCTTCGCTTTCACCGCCTTCACTGTCGGGCTTTTGGAAATCACCCCACAATATTCCGGCATGGTGCTGGCAAAATCTTCGGTACCGATCTCCCGGGCGACTTTGATGATGTGCTCTTTGTCGTGAGAGATCAGCGGACGCAGAATCAGCGTATCGGAGGCGTTATCAATCAGACGCAGGTTGGTCAGCGTCTGGCTCGACACCTGCCCGACCGCTTCACCGGTGACCAGCGCCTGTACGCCGTAACGTTCAGCCACGCGGGAAGCGGCACGCACCATCATGCGCTTCAGCACCACGCCCATCTGACCGTCATCCACTTTTTCCAGGATCTCACCGACGACCGGCTCAAAATTGATCGCCACAAAGCGCACCCGGTGCGAACGGCCAAAGCGGTTCCAGAGATAGTGCGCGACCTGACGGACGCCAATCTCATGGGCGGCGCCGCCAAGATTAAAGAAGCAGTAGTGTACGCGGCTGCCGCGACGCAGCAGCATGTAGCTGGAGACGCCGGAGTCAAAGCCACCGGAAATCAGCGACAGCACATCTTCCTGTGTGCCGATTGGGAAACCGCCCAGCCCCTCATAGCGTGCGGTCACCAGCGTCAGCTGATTCTCGTCCACTTCGAGATTAACCGTTACCTCCGGGTTTTTAAGCTGCACACGGGCGCTTTCGATGTGCTGGTTCAGCCCGCCGCCCACATAGCGCTCCACATCCTGCGAACTGAAGCTATGCTTACCACGACGTTTAACCCGAACGCAGAAGCTCTTCCCTTCGAGGCTGTCGCGATACTGCGCTAAGGTCTGTTCGAAGATGTGATGAATATCGGTGTACTCGCGATCTTCAACCGCTAAAACGTGATGAATCCCCGGAATGCGCGTCAGCTCATCGGGAATAATGTCCCGCAGCGCGTCGTTTTTTGAGCGCACTTCAATGTGATCCCAGTAACGCACAACGGCGATGTCGTCGCTGACAGTTTTCAGGACGTTACGGATATTGCTGGCAAGAATCTTGATAAAGCGCAAACGCACCGACTGACTCTTGATGGTGATTTCAGGAAATAACTTGATGATAAACTTCATGGCG
Organism: Pantoea sp. ARC270; assembly: GCF_003236725.1. Lineage (NCBI taxonomy): Bacteria > Pseudomonadati > Pseudomonadota > Gammaproteobacteria > Enterobacterales > Erwiniaceae > Pantoea > Pantoea sp. ARC270. The sequence goes on along the minus strand of NZ_PUGA01000017.1, from coordinate 48,107 downwards.
ACACAGCTTCGTTGGGCAAATAAGTGCTAAAAGAGGCAGCACTTAGCTGGTAAAATCACAAAATTGCGGGCTGCAAGGCGCAACCGCATCCGAGGCGCGGGAGTATATCACCTTTGTCAGGTGACTGCTTCTTCATCAGCTGCCGCATTGATTATTTTGCTAATCATAGGGTCTCAGCTACCATGACCGATTGCGAGATAATGTCCCAACCGTGAGTCGACACGAAATATGCCGAAAAAAGCCGAACAGCCAGCCAGCTTTGAAACGTCATTGCAGCAGCTGGAGCAGATTGTCAGCCGTCTGGAAAGTGGTGAACTGCCGCTGGAAGAAGCCCTGAACGAGTTTGAGCGCGGCGTGCAGCTGGCGCGGACAGGCCAGCAGACGCTGCAGCAGGCTGAACAGCGTGTCCGTATTCTGCTGAGCGATGATAAAAACGCCGACCTCACTGCTTTCACGCCGGAAAATGACTAATGGATTTTGTCCGATTACTCGACGCGTATCAGCAGCAGGTCAACGCCGCGCTGACGCGTTTTATAGCGCCACTTCCTTTTCAGAGTTCTCCTCTGGTTAATGCCATGCATTATGGGGCATTATTGGGCGGTAAACGCCTGCGCCCTTTTCTGGTCTACGCGACCGGTGAGATGCTCCGCGCCGACCCGGTGAGTCTGGATGCGCCCGCCGCCGCGGTTGAATGCATTCATGCGTACTCTCTGATTCATGACGATCTCCCTGCGATGGATGACGATGCACTGCGTCGCGGGCAGCCGACCTGTCACATTAAATATGGCGAAGATACGGCGATACTGGCAGGGGATGCCCTGCAGACGCTGGCCTTCTCAATTCTGACTGACGCAGCCATGCCGGGTGTCAGCGCGGAGTACCGGCTGCGGATGATCTCTGAACTGGCAAACGCCAGCGGCGTGGCCGGCATGTGCGGCGGTCAGGCGCTTGATCTGGCGGCAGAGGGTAAATCGGTGGATCTCGATCAGCTGGAGCAGATCCATCGCCACAAAACGGGCGCGCTGATCCGCTCAGCCGTCCGCTTAGGTGCTTTTACCGCAGGCGATGCGGGCCGTGAAGCCCTGCCGCTGCTCGACCGCTATGCTGAGGCTATCGGTCTCGCGTTTCAGGTGCAGGACGACATCCTGGACGTGGTGGGTGACACCGCCGTTATCGGAAAACGTCAGGGTGCCGATCAGCAACTGGGCAAAAGCACCTATCCTTCACTGTTAGGCTTAGAAAATGCCCGTGCCAAAGCGCGGGATTTGTATCAGGAAGCCCTTGATGCTCTGGAATTGCTCGCTGCGCACTCCTATAACACCACAGCACTGCAGGCGCTGGCGAGCTTCATAATTGAACGCGACAAATAACTTCCATAATGAGTCTCTGATGAGTTTTGATATTGCTAAATACCCGACACTGGCGCTGGCAAACACGGTTCAGGAGCTGCGTGCCCTGCCGAAAGAGAAGCTGCCTGCACTGTGTGATGAACTGCGTCAGTATCTGTTAGACAGCGTGAGCCGCTCCAGCGGCCATTTTGCATCGGGTCTGGGCGTTGTCGAACTGACTGTCGCGCTGCATTATGTCTACAACACTCCTTTTGACCATCTGGTGTGGGATGTGGGTCATCAGGCTTATCCGCATAAAATTCTGACCGGTCGCCGCGATCGCATCGGCACCATCCGTCAGAAAAACGGCGTGCATCCGTTCCCGTGGCGCGGCGAAAGTGAATATGACGTGCTGAGCGTCGGTCACTCGTCGACCTCCATCAGTGCCGGTCTGGGCATGGCAGCGGCGGCAGAACGCGAAGGTCAGGGTCGTCGCACCGCCTGTATTATCGGCGATGGGGCTATCACCGCAGGCATGGCGTTTGAAGCGATGAACCATGCCGGTGATATCAAACCGGACATGCTGGTGATCCTCAATGACAATGAGATGTCGATCTCCGAAAACGTCGGCGCGCTGAATAACCGTCTGGCGCAGATCCTGTCAGGTAAAACCTACGCGCGACTGCGTGAAGGCAGTAAGCGCGTGCTGACTAACCTGCCCCCGATTAAAGAGCTGGTTAAGCGCACGGAAGAGCACCTCAAAGGCATGGTGGTGCCGGGAACGCTGTTTGAAGAGTTAGGCTTCAACTACATCGGTCCGGTTGATGGCCACGATGTCCTGACGCTGGTCAATACGCTGAGTAACATGCGCAACCTGAAAGGGCCGCAGTTCCTGCATATCATGACGAAGAAAGGGAAAGGCTACGCCCCGGCAGAGGAAGATCCGATTGCCTGGCACGCCGTCCCTAAATTCGATCCGGCCATTGGCGAACTGCCGAAAAGTGCCGAAGGTCTGCCGAGCTACTCTAAAATCTTCGGCAACTGGCTGTGCGAAATGGCCGCCGACGATCCGAAGCTGATGGCGATTACCCCGGCGATGCGTGAAGGCTCCGGCATGGTGGCCTTCTCACGTGAGTTCCCGCAGCAATATTTTGATGTGGCGATCGCCGAGCAGCACGCGGTGACCTTCGCCGCCGGTATGGCGATTGGCGGTTATAAGCCGATTGTGGCCATCTATTCCACCTTCCTGCAGCGCGCCTACGATCAGCTGATCCATGACGTCGCTATCCAGAAACTGCCGGTCCTGTTTGCTATCGATCGCGGTGGTATTGTTGGCGCGGACGGTCAGACTCACCAGGGCGCATTTGATCTCGCCTATCTGCGCTGTGTGCCGGAGATGGTGATCATGACCCCCAGCGACGAAAATGAGTGCCGTCAGATGCTCTACACCGGCTATCACTATCAGGACGGGCCGAGCGCCGTGCGTTATCCGCGCGGCACCGGCGTTGGCACCCCACTGGCACCGCTACAGAGCCTGCCGCTGGGCAAAGGCGTGGTGAAACGTCAGGGTGAAGAACTGGCGATTCTGAACTTCGGTACGCTGCTGCCGGAAGCGGCCGCTGCGGCGGAAGCGCTGAATGCGACCCTGGTCGATATGCGCTTTGTGAAGCCGCTGGATGAGGCGCTGATTGCCGAACTGGCCGCCACCCACACGTCACTGATTACGCTGGAAGAAGGCGCAATCAAGGGCGGTGCAGGCAGCGGCGTCAATGAGTTCGTCATGGCGAAACGTCTGGCTGTGCCGGTTCTCAATATCGGTCTGCCCGATGAATTTATCCCGCAGGGCACACAGGAAGAAGTGCGCCATGACTACCTGCTGGACGCCGAAGGTATCCAGCAGCAGATCACCCGCTGGCTGGCGCAGTAACCTCTCCTCTCTGCGCTCCCTCCGGGGAGCGCAACGCCCTGCTATGCTGAAACCTTTGCACTTTCGCAGGAGCCTCCACCATGAAACTGATTCAACTGGGAACTACCGACCTTCAGGTTTCGCGCCTCTGTCTGGGCTGCATGACCTATGGCGAGCCGACGCGCGGCAACCACGCCTGGACGCTGCCTGAAGCGAGCAGCCGTCCGCTGATCCAGCAGGCGCTGAACGCAGGGATCAACTTCTTCGACACGGCCAACAGCTATTCAGACGGCAGCAGTGAAGAGATCCTGGGACGGGCGCTGAAAGATTTTGCGCGCCGTGAAGAGATTGTGGTCGCCACCAAAGTCTATTTCCCCCTGAGCAACCTCTCACAGGGTCTGTCGCGCAAAAATATCCTGCAATCCATTGATGACAGCCTGCAGCGCCTCGGCATGGAGTATGTCGATCTGCTGCAGATTCACCGCTGGGATTACGAGACGCCGCTGGAAGAGACGCTGGAAGCGCTGCATGATGTCGTACAGTCGGGCAAAGCGCGCTACATCGGGGCCTCATCCATGCACGCCAGCCAGTTTGCACAGGCGTTGCAGATGCAGGTGCAACAGGGCTGGCATCGCTTTGTCAGCATGCAGGATCAGTACAACCTGATTCAGCGTGAAGAGGAGCGTGAAATGCATCCGCTCTGTCAGAAAGAGCAGATCGCCGTGCTGCCCTGGAGCCCGCTGGCGCGCGGTAAGCTGACCCGCCCCTGGGGTGAAAACACCGCTCGCTCCACCTCTGATCAGGTCATGGCGAAGCTCTATGCCACCACCGAAGAGAATGATGCCGCCATTGCGCAGCGTCTGGCGCAGGTGGCGGAGAGTAAAGGCGTGACGCGGGCACAGGTCGCCCTGGCCTGGCTGCTGAGCAAACCTGCCGTCACGGCGCCAATCATTGGCGCGTCGCGTGCTGAGCAGTTTGCGGATCTGGTGAAGGCGGTGGATGTCACACTGAGTGACGACGAGATTACCCTGCTGGAAGAGGTCTATCAGCCGCATCAGGCGGTGGGATTCGAGTAACGTTGTAATATGACGCCCTTGCCGGGCGTCATCTTATCGCGGGTGAGCGGATCAGCCCGCCAGCCAGACTCCGATGCCATACAGCATGGCAGCCGAAATGACCCCGGCAATGATGTCATCGACCATAATGCCCATGCCACCGTGCACGTTGCGGTCAAACCAGCGAATCGGCCAGGGTTTCCACATATCCAGAATACGAAACAGTACAAATCCCCCGAGCACCCACTGCCAGCTGTTGACCGGAATCGCCATCAGCGTAATCCACATGCCGATAAACTCATCCCAGACAATACTGCCATGATCGTGAACGCCCATATCTTTGGCGGTGCGATGACAGAGGTAAACGCCGACGCAGATGCCGACCAGCACGACCAGCGAATAGAGGTCCTGCGGCAGAAACGTCATCAGCCACCAGAACGGGATCGCCGCCAGCGATCCCATGGTGCCAGGCACCACCGGGCTTAACCCGCTGCCAAAACCGGTCGCCAGCAGATGCCAGGGATTGCTCATCCGCAGGCGGCCTTTGGCCACATCGTTATTTCGTATCAAAGTGATCAAATCCTTTATGGCGGAAAGTGGCGGGCTTGCCATTATCCAGCAGCGTTAAGCCTTCCGACTCCGGTGCTATCTGACCGATGCAGGTGTAGGGCACGCCCAGATGACCCAGCGCCACATCCAGCGCGCCGCGATTCACCTCCGGCACGGTGAAGCAGAGCTCATAATCCTCTCCCCCACTCAGCGCCCAGCGCAGAACCTGCTCAGGGTCGAAATGGTCACGCAGCGCGCCAGAAAGCGGCAGAGCATCAAGATTAAGCCGTGCGCCACAGCCGCTGGCTTTCAGCACGTGACCGAGATCGGAAATCAGGCCATCAGAGAGGTCTACCGCAGAGGAGGCCAGCGCACGCAGGGCCTGTCCCTGCAGAATGCGCGGCATGGGGCGCAGATGGCGTTTGATCAGCGCCTCATGCACCGCCGGATCGCTGATGCGGCAGTGATGCTGCAGCAGCGCCAGCCCCGCCGCGCTGTCACCCAGCGTGCCGGTCACGTAGATCCAGTCACCCGGCTTCGCGCCGGAGCGTTTCAGGGCCCGGCCCTGCGGCACCAGACCGTGAATCGCCAGCGTCAGGCTCAGCGGGCCGCGCGTGGTGTCACCGCCCACCAGCTGCATATCGTAATACTCCAGCAGCTCAAACAGGCTCTCACTGAACGCCGACAGCCAGCTCTCATCGACCTGCGGCAGCGTCAGGGCCAGCGTCAGCCACGCGGGATCGGCGCCCATAGCGGCGAGGTCGCTGAGATTAACAGCCAGGGCTTTGTAGCCAAGATCGGCGGGATGGATATCCCGTAAAAAGTGCACACCGGCAACCAGGGTATCGGTGCTGATCGCCAGCGTCTGTTTTTCCGGCACGCTCAGTAACGCACAATCGTCACCGATGCCGAGTTCGACATCACGGCGGCTGCGTGTTCTGCGGTTGAAGTAGCGTGCGATGAGTTCAAATTCACCACAAGACATAATTACGTTCCGCTTAACCCTCTATGAAAAAAGGCCGGCAAGCCGGCCTTTTTGTTTATTTGCGATGGGGTCGAATCTGTGGACCGGCTTTATCCAGCACGCCGTTAACAAATTTATGACTGTCTTCAGCGCCGAAGACTTTCGCCAGCTCAATCCCTTCGTTGATGGCCACTTTATAGGGCACATCATCACGTTTGCTCAGCTCATACAGTGAGATGCGCAGGATCGCTTTTTCTACCTGGCCCAGCTCTTCAAGCTGACGCGACAGGTAGGGCTTCATCAGTCCATCCAGATACGCACTGTTGGTCGCCACACCGGACAGCAGTTCGCGGAAATAGGTAATGTCGACGTCTTTGACGTCCTGTTCCGCCAGAAACTGGTATTCCACATCGGCAATGTCGTTATTCGACAACTGCCAGGAGTAAAGCGCCTGAACAGCGCACTCACGGGCGCGACGACGAGCAGCAGGTTTCACAAAATTCCCCTTACAAAAATCAGGCTTTAATGGCTTTCAATACGTTGATCATTTCGAGCGCGGTCAGTGCGGCTTCCGCACCTTTGTTACCGGCTTTGGTACCGGCACGTTCAATGGCCTGCTCGATGCTTTCGGTTGTCAGCACGCCAAACGCGACAGGAATGTCGCTGTTAATGGCGACGCTGGCGATACCGGAGCTGGCTTCACCCGCCACATATTCGAAGTGGGCTGTGCCACCACGAATCACGGTGCCGAGGGCGATAATCGCATCATATTTGCCGGCGTTAGCCAGCGCGCGAGCTGCCAGAGGCAGTTCGTAGGCGCCGGGAACCCAGACTACGGTGATATTGTCATCTTTGACCTGGCCGATGCGTTTCAGGGCATCAATTGCACCCTCCAGCAGGCTGTCATTAATGAAGTTGTTAAAACGCGCGATAACGATGGCAACACTGGCCTCAGGCGTTGCAACAGCAGCTTCGATAACTTTCATACTTATCCTTTCAGGGGTTTATTTAGCCCCGCGCAGGGGGGCGGATTCTATCATACTCTTCGGCGGCGTGCTCTCGCTTTTCCGCCCGTGTTATTGCGGCGTCAGGGTCAGGCGTAAATCGTCTCCGACCTGACGGACATCGCTGAAACGAAAGGCAGGCGCATCAGCCAGCTGACTGAGTCCGGGCAGGTGACACAGGCCGCGGCCTTCATCACCTAACAGCTTAGGTGCCACGTAGACGATCAGCTCATCGGCCAGTCCCGCCTGCAGCAGCGCACCCGCCAGCGTTGCACCCGCTTCAACCCAGACGCTGTTGATCTGGCGCTGGCCCAGCAGCATCATCATCGCCACCAGATCCAGCTGATGCTCGCGCTGCGGAACGGCAATTTGCGTCACGCCTGCGGGCCAGCTCTGCTGATCCGGCTGATGGCGCATCAGCCAGGTTTCTCCCGGCTGCGTAATCAGGCGATGCCCGGACGTAACGCGATTCTGGCTGTCGATAATCACCCGCACCGGCTGACGCAGCTGCTGCTCATCCAGCAGCGCCTGGGTGTCCGCACTGAGTTCGGACCAGCGCACCGTCAGGGAGGGATCGTCCGCCAGCACGGTTGCGCTGCTGCTCAGGATAGCCGCACTTTGCGCCCGCAGACGCTGCACATCACGACGCGCAGCCGCAGAGGTAATCCACTGACTTTCGCCGCTGGCCATGGCGGTCCGGCCATCCAGCGACGCGCCCAGTTTAAGCTGAATCCAGGGAAACCCGGTGCGCATCCGCTTGAGGAAGCCGCGATTGAGTGCCTCCGCTTCCGGCATCATCAGACCGTGGCTGACCTCAATGCCCGCCTGCTGCAGGCGGTGCAGCCCGCGACCGGCGACCTGCGGATTCGGGTCCTGCATCGCGGCCACGACCCGCTTCACACCGGCGGCGATCAGGGCATCACAGCAGGGAGGCGTACGGCCATGATGACTGCACGGCTCCAGCGTCACATAGGCGGTAGCACCGCGCGCTTTTTCGCCTGCCATACGCAGCGCGTGGACTTCCGCATGGGGTTCTCCGGCGCGCTGGTGCCACCCCTCCCCCACGACCTCACCATCGCGTACGATAACGCAGCCGACGTTGGGGTTGGGCATGGTGGTAAAACGGCCGCGTCGCGCCAGCTCCAGCGCGCGCGCCATATAGCGTTCATCCATACTTTAATCCTGTAACCGGGCGATCTCTTCGCCAAAATCCCGGATATCTTCAAAGCTGCGGTAAACCGAGGCGAAGCGGATGTAGGCCACCTTATCGAGTTTTTTCAGCTCATCCATCACCAGGTTGCCAATCAGCTTACTGGGGATCTCCCGTTCACCCGTGGCACGCAGCTGGGTTTTGATATGGTTCACGGCGCTTTCCACCGCGTCGGCGCTGACCGGACGCTTTTCCAGCGCCTTCATCATCCCGCTGGCCATTTTGTCTTCATTGAAGGGTTCGCGCACGTCATTGCTTTTCACCACGCGAGGCATCACCAGTTCTGCCACCTCAAAGGTGGTAAAGCGCTCATGGCACATCAGACACTGGCGGCGGCGGCGCACCGAAGAGCCTTCACTAACCAGACGAGAATCAATCACTTTGGTGTCCACAGCGGAGCAGAATGGGCAATGCATGACGTTTCCTGACGCGAGAGTGATGGGTCAGACAGTGTAGCGCGAACTGCGAATCAACAAAATCTCTTCGTGCCTTTCAGAGGATTCACCTCTCAGGATAAACGATGCTAAATTTCGTCTGCAGCAAAAGGGACTACGCTTTAAGGGCTGCAATTGAAATTTTCCACTAACACACTGGAGGTTGTATGGGTCTGTTTAACTTTGTGAAAGAAGCGGGTGAAAAATTGTGGGATGCCGTGCATGGCGGTGATGACCAGAATAAAAAGCTGCAGGAGCACATCAACAAACTCGGATTACCCGACAGCGACAAGGTTGATGTCAAAGTGAATGGCGATACCGTCACGGTGACCGGCGATGGCCTCTCTCAGGAGCTGAAAGAGAAGATTCTGATCGCAGCGGGCAACGTCGCGGGCATCACCAAAGTGGAAGACAAGGTTACCGTCACCGACAGCGCAGCGGAGTCCGAACTCTACACGGTGAAAAAAGGCGATACGCTGAGCGCTATCTCGAAACAGGTCTACGGCAACGCCAATGAGTACAATAAGATTTTCGAAGCGAACAAACCGATGCTGTCACACCCTGATAAGATCTACCCGGGTCAGGTGTTACGCATCCCGAAATAACGGACAAGGATAACTTATGAACAGGATGGTTTGGTTTCCGGTGGCGCTCTCTCTGGTGACGCTGAGCGGATGCAGCAGCACCGCCAGCACACCGCAGGTCAGAGAGCTGCATCAGGAAGTGAATCAGCTTAATCAGCAGATGCAGCACCTGACCTCGCAAGCCAGTGCGCTGGAGATTCAGGGACAGCTGAACAGCCAGTCGCAGCAGGGAGCATGGCTGCTGCCACAGGCCAATACGCCCGTGGCGTTGCAGACCCGGCTCGGTACGCTGCGACTGACGCTGTCGCCCGTCACGGCTGAAGCGAGCGGCTCGCGGGCAACCCTCACGGTGCGTTCGATGGATGAACAGCCGTTGCCTGCGCTGAACGCCACGGTGATCTGGGGTGAACTCGATCCCGCCAGCGGCAAACCGCTCGGCAATGACACGCTGAGTCAGACCATCACCGTGCCTGCCTCCCTGCTGCCGCAGCATTCAGTAACCGTTCCGCTGCGACTCAGCGGTCTGACACCGGAGCAGATTGGCTACGTCCGCGTGCATAACGTGACCGGTAACGTGCCGACCCAGACCCCACCTGCTGCACCGGCATTACCCTGACGGCCGGCGCAAAAAAAACGGGCAGCCCCAGGGCTGCCCGTTTTCATTTCTGTCATGCGATTACGGCAGGATAGAAGGCTGATCTGCGCCCTCTTTCTCAACCTTCTGCACCAGCATATGTTCACGCTTCATGCCCAGCTTCAGCGCCAGCGCCGAAGAGACATAAATGGATGAAATCGTACCGATCGTCACACCAATCAGCATGGTCAGTGAGAAGCCTTTCAGCAGCGCACCACCAAAGATGAAGAGGATGAGGATCATCGCCAGTGTGGTCAGCGAGGTAATCAGCGTACGGCTTAAGGTCTGGGTCAGAGACACGTTGGTAATATCGTAAGCGCTGCCGCGACGGATCTTGCGGAAGTTTTCACGAATACGGTCAGAGACCACGATTTTATCGTTAAGCGAGTAGCCAATTACTGACATCAGTGAGGCAACAATCGTCAGGTCGATTTCAATACGGAACAGCGCCAGCAGACCGCAGGTGATGATGACGTCATGCGCCAGCGCCAGCACGGTGCCCAGTGCCAGACGCCACTCAAAGCGGAAACCGATATAGATCAGAATCGCAATCAGTGCAGACAACAGCGCCATCGCCCCCGCCTGCGCCAGGTCGCTGCCCACGCTCGGGCCTACGAACTCAATGCGCTTAACGGTCGCGTTCTGCTGGGTGGTCTGGTTAATCACCGACACCACTTTATTGCCTATTTCGGTGCCTGCCGGGCCGGTAACCGGTGCCATACGCACCATGACGTCACGGCTGCTGCCAAAGTTCTGCACCAGCGGCTCGTCAAAGCCCGCTTTCACCAGATCGCTGCGCAGCGTGTCGAGGTCGGCAGGTTTTTCCAGCGCAATCTCAATCACGGTACCGCCGGTGAAATCGAGGCCCCAGTTAAAACCGCGCACGCCCACGATCGCAATCGCAGCGACGATCAGCAGTCCCGAAATGATGAAGGCCAGCGTATCCCAGCGCATAAAGTCGACGACTTTACGCCCGTGGTTTAACTGCTCAATGTTATATTCCTGTGCCACAACGCACTCCTCAGATAGACAGCTTGTTGATGCGTTTGCCACCGTAAACCAGGTTAACAATGGCACGGGTACCGATAATCGCGGTGAACATTGAGGTCGCGATACCGATAGCGGTGGTAATCGCAAAGCCTTTGATCGAACCGGTGCCGACCGCGTAAAGAATGATCACTTTGATCAGGGTGGTCACGTTCGCATCGACAATACTGGAGAAGGCGCCTTTGTAGCCCTCATGGATTGCCTGCTGAACCGAGCGCCCGTTGCGCAGCTCTTCTTTAATACGTTCGTTAATCAGTACGTTGGCATCAACTGCCACCGCCAGGGTTAACACGATACCGGCAATACCCGGCATGGTCAGGGTCGCGCCCGGCAGCAGGGACATGATGCCGACAATCAGCACCAGGTTTACCAGCAGTGCACTGGTCGCAATCAGACCAAACTTCTTGTAGAACACCACCATGAACAGGATCGACGCGAGCAGACCCCAGAGGCAGGCTTCCAGACCCTGAGTAATGTTCTGCTGACCCATGGTCGGTCCGATAGTGCGCTCTTCCACGATCTGGATTGGCGCAATCAACGCACCGGCACGCAGCAGCAGCGACAGCTGACGCGCTTCGTTCGGATTGTTGATACCGGTAATGCGGAAGCTGTTCCCCAGGCGAGACTGGATATTGGCGACGTTAATCACCTCTTCCTGCTTCACCAGAATGGAACGGCCATTGGCATCTTTTTTACCGCTGTCTTTGTACTCCACAAACAGGGTCGCCATCGGTTTACCGATGTTGTCCTTGGTGAAGTTCGACATGATGTTTCCGCCTGCGCCATCCAGTGAAATGTTCACCTGTGGCTGGTTGTACTCATCCATGCTGGAGGTCGAGTCGGTGATGTGGTCACCGGTCAGAATCACCCGCTTGTAGAGTACGACCGGCTGGCCGTCACGCATCTTTTTGACTTCGGAGTCACCCGGCACCCGGCCACTGGCGGCTGCGCTCGGATCCACGGTGGTGTTCACCAGACGGAATTCCAGGGTTGCGGTCGCACCCAGAATCTCTTTGGCGCGCGCCGTGTCCTGAATCCCTGGCAGTTCCACCACGATGCGATCGGAACCCTGACGCTGAACCAGCGGTTCCGCCACGCCCAGCTGATTCACACGGTTACGCAGAATCGTGATGTTCTGCTGAACCGCATATTCACGCGCTTCGCTGAGACGAGCATCGCTCATGGTGGCACGCAGCGCATCGCTGCCGCTGCTGTTGATCACCAGATCCTGATGACGGGAAGAGAGCCAGGAAATCGCCGCATCGCGGCTGGCGGCGTCACGGAAACGAATTTCCACGCCGTAGTTCGCGATTTTATTGACGTTGGTATAGGGGATATTTTTGGCGCGCAGGTCGCTACGCAGCGTATCAGCATTCTGCTCCTGCAGTTTGCTGAGTGCGGTGTCCATGTCCACTTCCATCAGGAAGTGCACGCCGCCACGCAGGTCGAGACCGAGTTTCATCGGTTCTGCTGACAGCATGGTCAGCCAGCGGGGCGTGGCAGGCGCGAGGTTCAGCGCCACGACGTAGTCTTCACCCAGCGCTTTCATGATCGCTTCACGGGCGCGTAACTGCACATCCGTATTGGCGAAGCGCGCGGTAATCGCTCCATTTTCCAGCGCAACAGATTTGCTCTGGATATTGTCCTGTTTTAATGCGGACTGAATCTGATCCAGCGTCTGCTCACTGGCGGCGCTTCCGCGCGCACCAGTGATTTGAACGGCCGGATCCTCACCATAGAGGTTGGGAAGCGCATAGAGCAGGCCGACGATAATCACGACGACCAGCATCACATACTTCCACAAAGGATAACGGTTTAACACGGCAGTTCCCTTAGGGAAGAAAGAATTACAGCGCCTTAATGGTGCCTTTAGGCAGCACGGCGGCAACGAAATCACGTTTAATGACCACTTCGTTGGTGTCATTCAGCGCGATAGCGACGTAGCCCGTGTCTGAGACTTTTGTGACGCGACCCACCAGGCCACCGCTGGTTAACACTTCATCGCCCTTTGAGATGGAATCCATCAGCTTCTTGTGCTCTTTCGCACGTTTCTGCTGCGGACGCAGGATCATGAAATAGAAAATCAGACCAAACACCACCAGCATGATCACCAGAGAATACGGACTTCCCTGAGACGGTGCGCCTGCTGCGGCCACGGCGTCAGAAATGAATAAGCTCATTAAATTTCCCTCATTGATGAATTGTCAGACGTTAAAGGCGGAACTTCTTTACCCGTCCGTTGGTAAAACTCAGTTACAAAGCGCTCTAATCTACCCTCTTCGATAGCCTGGCGTAAACCAGCCATCAGACGCTGGTAGTAGCGCAAATTGTGGATAGTATTCAGACGCGCGCCCAGTATTTCGTTACAACGGTCGAGATGATACAAGTAGGCCCGGCTATAATTGCGACAGGTGTAACAGTCACACTCCGCATCCAGTGGCGCGGTGTCATCTTTGTAGCGGGCGTTGCGGATCTTCACCACGCCCTCGGTCACAAACAGATGACCATTGCGCGCATTACGGGTTGGCATCACGCAGTCGAACATATCGACGCCGCGACGGACGCCCTCAACCAGATCTTCAGGTTTGCCAACGCCCATCAGATAACGGGGTTTATCCTGCGGAAGCTGCGGACAGACGTGCTCAAGAATACGGTGCATGTCCTGCTTAGGTTCACCCACCGCCAGGCCGCCCACAGCGTACCCATCAAAGCCAATCTCTACCAGACCTTTAACCGAGACATCTCGTAAATCTTCGTAAACCGAGCCCTGGATAATGCCAAACAGTGCATTTTTGTTGCCGAGGCTGTCAAAACGGTCACGGCTGCGTCGTGCCCAGCGCAGCGACATCTCCATTGAGCGTTTGGCGTAGTCCCAGTCCGCCGGATAAGGCGTACACTCATCGAAAATCATCACGATGTCGGAACCGAGGTCATACTGAATCTCCATCGATTTTTCCGGATCGAGGAAGATCGGATCGCCGTTGATCGGGTTACGGAAATGCACGCCCGCTTCGGTGATTTTACGGATGTCGCCCAGGCTGAAGACCTGGAAGCCACCGGAGTCGGTCAGAATCGGCCCTTTCCACTGCATAAAGTCATGCAGATCGCCGTGCAGTTTCATGATCTCCTGACCCGGACGCAGCCAGAGATGGAAGGTATTCCCCAGAATGATCTGCGCGCCGGTATCCTGTACCTCTTCCGGCGTCATGCCTTTGACGGTGCCATAGGTGCCAACGGGCATAAACGCCGGGGTTTCCACCACGCCGCGATCAAAAATCAGACGGCCACGGCGTGCGCGCCCGTCTGTGGTATCAAGTTCAAATTTCACAAAGCCTCCATCGGAGAAACAGTCCGATGCAGATAGCCTTCTGTCACGCAGAGCACGATTCCGGCTATCGGTTGATAAATCAGTCGCCCACTTTTTCCAGCGGCGCCTGCGGATTTTTGCTGATAAACATCGCGTCGCCATAACTGAAGAAACGATATTGCTCAGCCACGGCTGCGCGGTACGCGGCCATGGTGTGCTGATACCCGGCGAAGGCCGAGACCAGCATAATCAGGGTCGATTCAGGCAGATGGAAGTTGGTGATGAGCGCGTCGATCACCTGATACTCATAGCCCGGATAGATAAAAATCTGGGTATCGTCGAAGAATGGCGCGATCAGGGCATCCTGGCTCGCTTTGGCTGCGCTCTCCAGCGACCGGACGGAGGTGGTGCCCACCGCAACCACCTTATTGCCGCGCGCCTTGCAGGCCAGCACCGCATCAACCACCTCCTGCGGTACTTCGGCATATTCCGCGTGCATGTGATGCTCTTCGATGGTTTCGACACGCACCGGCTGGAAGGTTCCCGCCCCGACATGCAGCGTCACAAACGCCATCTCAATGCCCTTCTCTTTCAGCGCCTGCAACAGCGGCTCATCAAAATGCAGACCGGCTGTGGGTGCCGCGACGGCGCCCGGACGGGCGCTGTAGACGGTCTGATAAAGCTCGCGGTCGGCCTCTTCGTCCGGCCGATCGATATAGGGCGGCAGAGGCATATGGCCCACGCTGTTCAGGATATCGAGTACCGCGCGCTCATCATCAAATTCAATCTCAAACAGCGCATCGTGGCGAGCCACCATGGTCGCTTTCACGCTCTCATCTTCGCCCAGCAGCAGCGCTGCACCCGGCTTCGGCGCTTTTGAGGCGCGCACATGTGCCAGCACACGCTTGTCGTCGAGCATCCGCTCGACCAGCATCTCGATTTTGCCGCCGCTGGCTTTGCGGCCAAAGACGCGCGCCGGGATCACACGGGTATTGTTGAACACCAGCAGATCGCCTGGATTCAGCTTATCCAGCACGTCGGTAAAGACCCCGTGCGTCAGTGCGCCGCTGGGACCGTCGAGCGACAGCAGACGGCAGCCGCTGCGCTGCGCCTGGGGATAGTGAGCAATCAGGGATTCGGGCAATTCAAAAGCAAAATCGGCGACACGCATTGAAGTGTTCTTTCTCAGGCAAAAACAGGCGGCACAGTTTAGCGGAAAATCGACCAATTCTGAACAGCTGGCTGCGCAAAGGCAGTTCAGCCTATAATGCGGCATGAACTTTCTTGCTCATCTCCATCTGGCTCAGCTGGCCGACAGCTCCCTGCTCGGCAATCTAATGGCTGACTTTGTGCGGGGTAACCCGCACCAGCACTGGTCTGCGCCTGTCGCAGACGGCATCCTCATGCACCGGCGTCTTGACGTCATGACCGACACGCTGCCGGAAGTGCGCAGCGCCCGTCAGCTGTTCCGTGCTGAAACCTATCGCGTGGCCCCGATTACGCTGGACGTCATCTGGGACCATTTTCTGGCCCGTCACTGGCAGCAGTTCATGCCCGGCCAGACGCTGGCGCAGTTTTCTGCCGCCGCCGAGCGCGAAATCGTGCCGCACCTCGCGGAGACGCCGGTCGATTTTCAGGAACTTAACGCAGTGATGTGGCGCGAGCGCTGGTTTGAGCATTATGCCCAGCCCGCGCGGCTGGAGCGGGTTCTCCACGGCATGGCCAGCCGCCGTCCGCGTCTGGCGGCACTGCGCGACTCCTATCAGGATTTCACTGAACACTACGATCAGCTGGAAGCGCTGTTTTTTGTTTTTTATCCGCGTTTAATGGCGCTGGCGACCAGCCGCACCCTGTAAAACCCGATCCTCTGCTGCCGCGCCGGGCGGGCGCAGGCGCCTGCCCGCTGAAAAAGCCCGTCGTCCGCCCCTGCGCCATCTTGCCATTGCCCGCTAACTGCGGCTTAATGAAGCCTTTCTTAACAATAGTTACGTTAACAGCACAGCCAGACCGCCTGTTCAGGCGCGCCCTCCGTTCGTTATGGCACAAAATCATAAGAGGAAAAGATGTCATCCGCTTCGCAATCTGAAATTGACGCGCGTTACCGTTACGCCTGCGACATCGCCCGTGCGGCGGGCAGCCGGGCCCTGTCATGGTATCAGCAGCGTCAGACACTGGTGGTGGAACACAAAAGGGATTTACAGGATGTGGTGAGCGAGGCTGACCGCAACGTGGAAGCGCTGCTTAAAACATTAATCGCTGAACGTTTTCCTGACGATGCCGTCTATGGCGAAGAGAGCGGTGGCGAGGTTCAGGGCGCCCCTTTTGTCTGGGTCATCGATCCCATCGACGGCACCGCCTGCTTCGTCAACGGCCTGCCTAACTGGTGCGTGTCGCTGGCGGTGGTCTGCGAGGGCGAACCGGTGATCGGCGTGATCTGCGACCCCAATCATCAGGAGCTGTTTCATGCCCGCAAAAACCACGGGGCGTGGCTTAACGAAAGCCGCCTGCAGGTCCATGCGGCAGAGCGGCTTAACGAGGGGCTGCTGGGTATCAGCAACTCCAGCCGCACCGGCGGCGAAAGCGTCTCGCGCCTCATCACCGGCCTGATTGAGCAGGGTGGCATGTTTATTCGGGTGGGGTCCGGCGCGCTGACCAGCGCCTGGGCTGCTGCTGGACGCCTGATTGGCTATTACGAAGCGCACATGCATCCCTGGGATAGTCTGCCGGGCATTGTCCTGATGCGCGAAGCGGGCGGCGTCACCAACGACTACCTGCGTAACGATGGGCTGAAAAACGGTAATCCGGTTCTGTTGGCCAATGCGGCCCTCTATCCACAGATTAAAGCGCTGACGGGTAATCCCGCTCTGGATGAGTAGATGATCCGGTTACGGCTGCGTCGGTGCGCCCTTATTCTTACCGCTCTCTGTCTGCTGAGCACGACGTCACAGGCGGCTGAGTATCAGCTGGAGAAGGTGGTCGAGCTGAGCCGCCACGGCGTCCGACCACCGACGCCGGGAAACCGCAAAGAGATTGAGGCGGCCAGTGAGCAATCCTGGACGGTGTGGACCACCGCCGATGGGGAGCTGACCGGACATGGCTACAGCGCGGTCGTGAATAAGGGGCGCTGGCAGGGCGAACACTATCGCCAGCTCGGCCTGCTGGCGGCGGGCTGCCCCGATGCGGCGCAGGTCTACGTGCGGGCCAGTCCGTTGCAGCGCACCCGCGCCACCGCGGCGGCACTGACTGACGGCGCCTTTCCCGGCTGCGGCGTGCCGGTGCATCACGTCGCGGGCGAGGTCGATCCCCTGTTTCAGAGCGACAAACTGCCCCTCACCCACATCGATCCCGCCCGGGCGCTGGCGGCTAAGCAGCAGAAGGCAGGCGATCTGGCACAGCGGCAAAAGCAGCTGCAACCGGCAATTCAGCAGCTCAGAGCGGCGGTCTGCCCGCCTGCGTCCCGCTGCACGTTCTTCGATCGCCCCTGGCAGTTCAGACAGACCCGCGACGGCGGCAGTTACGTTGAGGGGCTGAGCGCGATGGCCAGCATGGTGGAGACGCTGCGCCTGGGCTACAGCGAAAATCTGCCGTCTAATCAGCTCGCCTGGGGACACATCACCTCGGCGGCGCAGATCACCTCGCTGCTGCCACTGCTGACCGCAAACTACGACCTCAGTAACGATATCCTTTATCTGGCCCAGCGGCGTGGCTCGATCCTGCTCAGCACAATGCTGCAGGCGATTGGCTCCGATACGTCGCCGACCCGCTGGTTAATTCTGGTGGCGCACGACACCAATATTGCCATGGTGCGCACGCTGATGGGCTTTGACTGGGCGTTGCCAGGCTATTCACGCGGGAATATTCCGCCGGGCGGCAGCCTGGTGCTGGAGCGCTGGCGCGACACGCAAAGTGGGGAACGTTTTTTGCAAATCTACTTTCAGGCGCAAAGCCTGGATGATCTCCGCCGGCTGCAACCGGTTGATGAAAAACACCCGTTATTACATCAGGCGTGGCATCAGCCTGGCTGCAGGGATACCAGTGTGGGCCTGCTCTGCCCTTATCAATCCACGCTGACACAACTGCAGAAAAACATCGACAACAGCGCCACGCTGCCGGTTTCCGTTATATTGCCCTGAGTCTGTGGCTAATCATATTCAGGCCGCAACAAAAACGCGGTCTGAATAATGTTAACCCCTGTTAATTAGCGCTATTCCGCCCTTTTCTTAATTAATTCCGGCTGGCTTTCAGCGCCCCGCGTTTTGTTTTACGATAGCCCCGTCAATCATCCCTTTATACATTTTTTCCTGTAATATTTAGATTCTTTCGGCGACTGGTTTCGCCGTTTTTTATTTCCTTTTACCCTCCCCTTCTCTGGCCATTCAGGCCTGTCTGACGCCGTCTGCCGGGAAATACTTTTATTCTGCGCTGACTGCGCATCCTTTGAGAAATTAAGGCGGGAGGAAAAGAGAATGAAGGCGGGAGATAGCCGGTTCTGCTCCCCCGTGAATCGGGAGAGCAGAACGGAAGATTAGCGTGGCTTGCGCACCAGCTTATAGCCCAGCAGCAGCAGCACAATCCACACCATACCTACGTAGAGTGAAATGCGGGTATCGGGGAAATAACCAATCAGGCCGATAATAAAGCAGAGGAAGGCGACGCCGACGCCAGCGGTCCAGCTACCGCCCGGCAAGGCGAACAGTAGCTTACCGGCCGCCTCTTTGCCAATTTTGCGACGGAACGCGATCTGCGACAGCAGGATCATGATCCAGACCCACACCGTAGCAAAGGTCGCCAGCGAGGCGATCACCAGGAAGACTTTCTCTGGCATCAGGTAGTTGAGATAGACCGCGATCAGCATGGCGAACATCATCACCACGACCGTCACCCACGGAATGCCGCGTGCGGAAACCTTCATGAAGACCTTCGGCGCATGTCCCTGCTGCGCCATGCCGTGCAGCATACGGCCCACGCCAAAGACATCGCTGTTAATCGCGGAAAGTGACGCGGTCAGCACCACGAAGTTGAGAATCGAGGCGGCTGCGGCGATCCCCAGATGCTGGAAGGTCAGCACAAACGGGCTGCCCGATGTCCCCACCTGGTTCCACGGGTAGATCGACATAATCACAAACAGCGTGCCGACATAAAAGACCAGAATGCGCCATGGCACCGAGTTGATCGCGCGCGGAATCGACTTCTCCGGCTCTTTCGCTTCCCCGGCGGTGATGCCGATGATTTCGATGCCGCCGTAGGCGAACATCACCATCTGCAGCGACAGCAGCATGCCGACCACGCCGTGAGCGAAGAAGCCGCCGTTGGTCCAGAGGTTGTGAATACCGGTTGGCTGGCCGCCGTTGCCAATCCCCCAGATAATCATGCCGAAACCGGCCAGAATCATCACGATAATGGTGGCGACCTTGAAGAAGGAGAACCAGAACTCCACCTCGCCAAACACCCTGACGCTCATCAGGTTAACCGCCCCGATGATCAGCACCACGCTCAGCACCCAGATCCAGTGCGGCACCTCCGGGAACCAGACGCCCATATAGATGCCAAACGCCGTCACATCGGCAATCGCCACAATCAGGATTTCAAAACAGTAGGTCCAGCCGGTGATGTATCCGGCCATCGGCCCCAGATAGTCCTGGGCGTAACGGGAGAAGGAGCTGGCCTGAGGATTATTGACCGACATCTCACCCAGCGCGCGCATGATGATGTAAGCCACTGCCCCGCCGATGATATAGGCGAGCAGCACGCTCGGCCCGGCCATTTTAATCGCGTCAGCGGAACCGTAAAAGAGCCCGGTGCCAATCGCCGATCCCAGCGCCATAAAGCGGATGTGGCGCGTGCTCAGTCCGCGTTTGAGCTTATTGGTTTCTTGCATAACAACCTGTACCTGTGAAATGAAAAAACCACGGGCAAGCCCGTGGTTAAAGAAAAAACCGTGCTGACTGTTACGAGTGAGCCGTTACCTGTTCAGGCCCTTTCACCCGATCAACCACAGCGGCAATCAACAGCATCACCAGCGACGGCGGCAGCCAGGCGAGACCCTGGTCAGCCAGCGGCAGATGCTGGCTGAAAGCCGGCAGCAAATCTTTAAACCCGGTCGTTTTAATCGCATCGACAATGCCAAACAGCAGGCTTACCAGCATTGCAGGCGCGATAATCCGGCTGCTCTTGTTCCACCAGTTGAGGGTGAAACTCAGCACTACCAGCACGATACAGGGCGGATAGATCGCCGTCAGTACCGGGATGGAGATCTGAATCAGGTGGCTCAGGCCGAGATTCGACACCACCATAGAGAACAGACCCAGAATAAACACCAGCGTTTTATACGATAACGGCAGGTATTGCGCAAAAAATTCCGCACAGGCACAGGTCAGGCCCACCGCGGTCACCATGCAGGCGACGAAGATCAGAGCGGCCAGGAAGAAGCTGCCCATGTTGCCAAAGGTGTGCTGAACATAGGCGTGCAGAATCGCTGCGCCGTTAGCGTTTTGATCCACCAGCGCGCCGCTGCCCGCCCCCAGTTTAAACAGGCAGAGGTAGACCAGCGTCAGGCCCAGACCGGCAATCAGTCCTGCCAGTACGGTATAGCGGGTCAGCAGTGCGGCATTGTCCACGCCACGCGAACGGGCGGCGTTAACAATCACGATGCCAAACACCAGCGCGCCCAGGGTATCCATGGTCAGGTAACCGTTGACGAAACCGCTGGAGAAGGCCGCTCGCTGATAATCAGCCGTGGCGGTGATCGTCCCGCCTGCCGGCCACAACAGCGCGGCGACGCCCAGTATGGTCAGCGCAACGATTTTCAGGGGTGCCAGGAAGTGCCCTACCGTATCGAGCAGCTTGCCGGGATAGAGCGACACGCCAATCACCAGCACAAAGTAGATCAGGCTGTAGATAAACAGCGGCAGCGCGCCTTCACCGGTCAGGGGGGCGATGCCCATCTCAAACGAGACCGTCGCCGTTCGCGGGGTGGCAAACAGAGGCCCGACCGCCAGATAGCAGACGGTGGCCAGCACGATGCCCGCCACCTTGCCGATCGGGCTGCTGAGCGCATCCACGCCACCGCCGACACGGGCCAGCGCGATCACGGTCATCACGGGCAGACCCACAGCGGTAAGCAGAAATCCGATAGCGGCAGTCCAGACGTGTTCGCCAGACTGAATACCAACCATAGGAGGGAAAATGATGTTGCCCGCGCCAACAAACAGGGCGAATGTCATAAAGCCCAGCGCGAGAATGTCCTTCGAAGTTAAACGATGTGTCATACGGCCTGTCACTGATGTTGCGGTGGAAGTTGGGTTTGTGTTGTCCCCCTCGCTGCATATAAGCCGCGACCTGACTGAGTGTCTCAGCGCATTATGCTCGTCGCAGGGAAAAGTGCAGGTGATTTGAGCTGCTTTTATTCTGTTCACAGAGGGATGGATCGACAACGGCGCTAAGTAAAACGTTTATAGCGGAGAAAGGCAATACGGGATCGGAAAACCAGAAGCTTATCCCGCCATTTTTTCAAATGACAGAGGATAGCGTTGATTTTTGGCACAGGCACACAAGATGATGTGCCTGAAAAACAGACAGACGGTGGGAAATGTCCGCATAAACGCACCGGCAGATACACAAAAGGCGCGTTTTACGCGCCTGTCTGCACAACGTTACAGCCTTACCAGACCTGTTTCGCGATATCGACAACCAGTCGAATCTTCTGCCACTGCTCAGCTTCGCTGAGGCTGTTGCCCTCTTCGGTCGACGCAAAGCCGCACTGCGGGCTGAGGCAGATCTGCTCCAGACTCACAAACTGCGCCGCCTCTTCCAGCCGGGATTTCACCTGCGCCGGATCTTCCAGCTCTCCCACTTTCGTGGTGATCAGCCCCAGCACCACCTGCTGATGACCGGGCTTGATAAAGCGCAGAGGCTCGAAGCCGCCGGAACGGGCATTGTCATACTCCAGGAAGAAAGCATCTACGTTGACGCTGCCGAACAGGATTTCAGCGACCGGTCCGTAACCGCCCTCTGAGATCCAGGTTGAGCGGAAATTACCGCGACAGACATGCAGACCCACGGTCAGATCGGCCGGTTTATCCTCCAGCGCTTTGTTCAGCACCCGGGCATAGGTCTGCGCCAGCTGCGCCGGATCGTCACCACGCGCCCGGATATCCCGCTTCTGATCTTCCGAGCAGAGGTAAGCCCAGACGGTGTCATCCAGCTGCAGATAGCGACAGCCCGCCGCGTAAAACGCCTGAATCGCCTGTTTGTAG
This sequence comes from Pantoea sp. ARC270, assembly GCF_003236725.1. Classification (NCBI taxonomy): domain Bacteria; kingdom Pseudomonadati; phylum Pseudomonadota; class Gammaproteobacteria; order Enterobacterales; family Erwiniaceae; genus Pantoea; species Pantoea sp. ARC270. Next base: position 25,830 of record NZ_PUGA01000017.1, on the reverse strand, counting down.
GTCTGCGCCAGATCGTCGAAATAGTCCGCCAGATCGGGATAGACCTCCGCGTCGATCACTTTGCGACCGCCACGGAAGTGCAGCACGCTGGGGCTGGGAATGGTCATCTTCGGCACCGCATCACCGGCAATGCTCTGCAGGAAGCGGAAATGGTCCAGCATCGGGTGATCGGCCGGAAAGCCGAGCTTACTTACCACTTTCACACCGTGCGCTTTGGTCTGCACGCCATTGAACTGAATGCCCTGCTCCGCTTCATAGCTCTCGACGCCGTCCAGGCCGTAGAAAAAATCGAAGTGCCACCAGCCGCGACGAAACTCACCGTCAGTCACGACTTTCAGGCCGTTCTCACGCTGCTTAGCCACCACATCACGGATGGCCTCATCTTCCACCTGACGCAGCGCTGCCGCATCAATCTCGCCGGCCGCAAACTGTTCGCGCGCCTGTTTAATCGCAGCGGGACGGAGGAAGCTGCCAACGGTATCGGCACGGAACGGGGCGGTTTCTCTTTGCATGATCACTCCTGTCTCTCCTGCCAATCATTGCGGCAGGAAATAATTGCATTCTGATATAAATAGCCATCTGGATGGCTATATGTCTGAATGCAGAGTGACATGAGTGGCCTAAGTCTGCAACTGAAGAAAATTCAGCGATGATGAAAAAAATTCAACTTAGAGGATTACTGCAGGGCTGCACGTGCCTGCGCCATCTGCGTGTCAGAGAGCGGCAGGTAGCCCGCCTCACTAACCCGACGCTGTCCCTGCGCAGAAAGCACCTGCTGCAGAAACGCGGCCACCAGCGGCGGCAGCGGCTTACCGGGCGCTTTATTGACATAGAGATAGAGCGGACGCGCCCAGGGATAGCGGCCACTGCGGATAGCCTCCGCATCCGGGGCAATCGCCTGCCTCTGATCGTTCATCACCGCCAGCATTTTGACGCCGCTGAGATGAAAGCCAAAACTGGCGTAGCCAATGCTGCGCGGGTTACCGGCTACCGCCTGCACCACCGCAGCCGAGCCGGGAAACTCCGCCACGTCGCGGCGAAAATCGCCCTTGCAGAGCGCCTGCTGCTTGAAGAAACCCCAGGTGCCGGAGGCGGAGTTGCGGCCATAGCGCTGAATCGGCCGTTTACGCCACTCAGCGCCGGTTAAGCCAAGATCGCCCCAGAACCGCGGCACGCTGTGTGCACCGCACAGGCGGGTCACTGAAAAGAGGGCATCAAGCTGCGAGGGCGCAATCTGCTGCAGCGGATTACGCTGGTTGACCACGACGACCAGCGCATCCATGGCCACCGGAACCGCCAGCGGCGGGTAGCCGTAGCGCGCTTCAAACGCCTGGCGTTCATCCGCCTGCATCGGGCGGCTCATCGGGCCGAGTTGCGCCGCCCCCGCCGCCAGCGCGGTCGGGGCCGTAGAGGAGCCGGAGGCCTGCACCTGCACGTTGACGCCCGGAGCCTGACGGCTGAAATCCTCGCTCCAGAGGGTCATCAGATAGCCCAGCGTATCAGACCCGACACTGCTGAGATTGCCGGCGAGCGTGCCGGGCTGAGCCAGCGCCAGACCCGGCAGCAGCGTAATGAGGAAGAGAAGAAGCAGGCGCATGGCAGAGTTCCGGCAGCGGTTAATGAACGGCATTCTCCTGCATCACGCTGCTGACAATCAACCTTGCTGGCAGCGTAAAGGTAAAGCAGGTCTCCTTATGCGGCACGCTGGTGATATCGAGCCGCGCGTTGTGGTGGCTCAGGGCATGTTTCACAATCGCCAGCCCCAGCCCGCTGCCACCGGTGGCGCGTGAGCGCGCCTTGTCAACCCGGTAGAAGCGCTCGGTCAGCCGCGGGATGTGTTCCGGCGCGATCCCCGGCCCGTTGTCACAGACCCGGAAAATCGCGCCCTGTTTGCCGCGCAGCCAGCTGATATCGATCCGCGTGCCCTCTGGCGTGTGGTTCACCGCGTTGTAAACCAGATTGGAGATGGCGCTGCGCAGCTGTTCATCGTTGCCGAACACTTTCAGATGGGGATCGGTGTGGAAATGGATGTCGTGGCGGCCGCCGCTCAGCGTCGCGGCTTCATGCTGCAGCAGTTTCAGCATCACCGGCACATCGACCTTCTCTTTCAGGTCGATCGCCGGGGCCGCTTCGATGCGCGACAGCGTCAGCAGCTGCTTAACCAGGCTGTCCATGCGGCGCGTCTGCTCCGACATGGTGTGCAGCGCTTTGCTGCGCGAAGGTTCGCTCATCACCGAGTCGTTCATCATCTCCAGATAGCCCTGCAGCACCGTAAGCGGGGTGCGCAGCTCATGGCTGACATTGGCAAAGAAGTTGCGGCGCGCCCCTTCCAGCTGATGCATCTGCGTCACATCGCGCGCCACCAGCAGCCACTGCCCTTCACTGTAGGGCATGACGCGAAATTCCATGTGCAGTTTATTGTTCAGCACCAGCGTCAACGGTTTATCAAAATCGCGCTGGCGAAGATAGCGGGAGAATTCGGGGTAACGCAGCAGGTTGAGGATGTTCTGGCCATTATCTTCCGGCCAGCGCAGGCCAAGGTGCTGCTGCGCCAGTCCGTTGCACCAGAAAATGGTGCCCTCTTCGGTGGTGAGGATCACCGCATCCGGCAGCGATTCGGCACCGCTGCGGAAACGCTTGATCAGATTGCCCAGTTCGCGCCGCCGCCGCCGGTTGCGCAGCTGCATCTGGTAAAGCCCATAGAAGAGCGGCTCCCAGCTGGCACGCCCGGCAGGGGGCGTCATGGTGCGGTCGAGCCACAGCCAGTGTGACAGCCGCATCAGATTATGAAAATGCCACAGCAGCACCAGCAGCACGCTCAGCAGCAGCCACCAGGCCAGCCCGCCAAACAGCAGGCCCGGCAGCAGCGCGGGCAGACAGGCCAGCAGCAGTTCTGTCAGTAATCTCTTCCAGGAGAGGCGTTCCAGCACGGTAAAGGCTCCGTTCAGTAGCGGGCAGAGAAACGATACCCTGTTCCGCGAACGGTTTGTACCATGCGATCGTGGCCGGAGATCTCCAGCGCTTTACGTAAACGGCGGATGTGAACATCAACGGTGCGATCTTCCACATACACATTGGTGCCCCAGACGTGGTTCAGCAGCTGTTCGCGGCTGTAAACGCGCTCCGGGTGCGTCATAAAGAAGTGCAGCAGCTTATATTCGGTCGGGCCCATCTCCAGCGGCGTGGTTTCGGACATCACGCGATGCGACGAGGGGTCCAGACTCAGCCCCTGCATCTCGATCACCTCTTCCACCGCCATTGGTGAAATACGGCGCATCACCGCTTTAATGCGCGCCATCAGCTCTTTGGGGGAAAAAGGCTTGGTAATGTAGTCATCCGCGCCCACTTCCAGCCCGCGCACCCGATCTTCCTCTTCGCCACGGGCGGTGAGCATCATGACCGGAATGTCGCGCGTCATCGCCTCACGCTTCAGGTGTTTGATAAACTGAATACCGCTGCCGCCCGGTAACATCCAGTCCAGCAGAATCAGATCGGGCCAGGGTTCGATCAGCCTGGCCACGGCGCTGTCATAATCTTCCGCCTCGATTGGCTGATAGTCGTTCTGCTCCAGAACAAAACACAACATTTCACGGATGGGGGCTTCATCCTCCACAACCAAAATGCGCTTAGCCATTATTTCTCCTGCTGATTATGACGGCTGTCACTGAGATTCGCGGCGCCATTATGCGTCAGATTTGTGACACTTTTATGAAAAACATAACCTGCCTGTAACCACATAGGTAATCAATTATGACAGTGCAGCGACTCTTTTTTGCTTTGGCCGCAGAGCCAGTATAATCGCCGGGCGAATCACAACGGCAGGGACTCATCATGCGCATTATTCACACTGCGGACTGGCATCTGGGGCAGTTCTTCTACAACAAAAGCCGGGCGGCCGAACATCAGGCGTTTCTCGACTGGCTGTTGATCCAGATTGAACAGCATCAGGTGGATGCGCTGATAATTGCGGGCGATCTGTTTGATACCGGCACGCCGCCCAGCTACGCGCGCGAAATGTTCAACCGTTTTGTGGTGGCGCTGCAGCCCAGCGGCTGTCAGCTGATTGTGCTGGCGGGCAACCACGACTCCGTGGCGACGCTGAATGAGTCGCGCGAGCTGCTCGCCTGTCTCAATACCCGGGTGATCGCCACCCCGCAGGACGATGATGTGCTGCTGCTCAACACCCGTCAGGGTGAACCGGGGGCGCTGCTCTGTGCGATTCCCTACCTGCGTCCGCGCGACATCCTGCGCAGCCGGGCGGGTCAGTCGGGACGCGACAAACAGACCTCGCTGCTGGAGGCGATCGCTCACCACTATCAGCAGCGTTTCGCCGCAGCACAGGCACTGGGCCATGCGCTACCGGTGATCGCCACCGGTCACCTCACCACCGTCGGCGTCAGCCAGAGCGATTCGGTGCGTGACATCTATATCGGCACGCTGGACGCCTTCCCGGCCAGTGCCTTTCCCGCCGCCGACTACATTGCGCTGGGCCATATTCATCGCGCGCAGCGCGTCGCCGGCAGCGAGCATATCCGCTACAGCGGCTCACCAATCCCGCTGAGTTTTGATGAGCTGAGCAGTGAAAAAAGCGTCTTCCTGCTGGAGCTGACGGCCAGCGGCCTGCAGGCGGTTACCCCGCTGGTGGTGCCGCAGACTCAGCCGATGCAGGCGCTGAAAGGATCGCTGGCGCAGATTGCTGAACAGTTAAACGCCTTCAGCGGGCAGCAGCCGGAGAAACCGATCTGGCTCGATATCGAAGTCACGACCCAGGAGTACCTCAGCGATCTGCAACGGCAGGTGGAAACGCTGACCGCCATGCTGCCCGTCGAGGTGCTGCTGTTGCGCCGCAGCCGTGAACAGCGGCAGCAGAGCCTGGCGCGGCTTGACAATGAAACCCTGAGCGAGCTGAAGGTGGAAGAGGTCTTCGCCCGCCGGCTGGCGCTGGATGAGGGCTTAGAGGCGGAGCAGATCGATCAGATGACCACCCTGTTTCGTCAGACGCTGGCCGCCATGGAAGAGACCCAATGAAGATCCTTACGCTACGTTTTAAAAATCTGAATGCCCTGCGCGGTGAATGGTTTATCGATTTCCGCGCCGAACCTTTTGCCAGCAACGGCCTGTTCGCCATTACCGGTGCCACCGGTGCCGGGAAAACCACCCTGCTGGATGCCATCTGCCTGGCGCTCTACCACCAGACGCCGCGCCTGGGCGCGATCTCCCAGAGCCAGAACCCGCTGATGACCCGCGACTGCGCGGAGTGTCTGGCTGAGGTGGAGTTTGAGATTAAGGGTGAAGCCTGGCGCGCCTTCTGGAGTCAGAACCGCGCGCGCGGTGCCGCCGACGGCAAGCTGCAGGCCCCGCGCGTTGAGCTGGCACGCTGCGCCGACAACACCATCGTGGCCGATAAGGTGGGTGACAAGCTGAAGCTGACGGAAACCCTCTCCGGGCTCGATTTTGAACGCTTTACCCGCTCGATGATGCTCTCTCAGGGCCAGTTCGCCGCGTTTCTCAATGCCAGAGCCAGTGAACGCGCCGAACTTCTCGAAGAGCTGACCGGCACCGAAATCTACGGCCTGATCTCAGCCGCCATTTATGAGCGCCACAAAGAGGCGAAAACCCAGCTGGACCTGCTGCGCAGCCAGGCAGGCGCGATGACCCTGCTGGAGAGTGAAGCGCGCGAGGCGCTGCAACAGCAGCTGACCGGGCTGACCCAGGCGGAACAGCAGCTCAGCAGCCACTATCAGCAGGCGCAGCAGCAACAGCAGTGGCAGCAACAGGTACAGCAGCTGCAGCGGGAGAGTGAGCAGGCGGAGGCGGCGGTGCAGCAGGCCAGCGCGGCCTTACAGGCCGCTGAGCCCGATCGCCAGCGGCTGGCACGCAGCGAACCGGCTGAAAAACTGCGAGGCGCGCTGCAGCAGCGCGACGCCCTGCGTACCGAGCAGCAGCAGGTCTCGCATCGCTGTCAGCAGCTGACGGATCAGCAGCAGCAGGCGCAGAGCCAGCATCAGCAGCATCAGCAGCGCTATGCGGCCACCCAGCTTGCCCGCCAGCAGGCACAGCAGGAACAGCAGCAGCAGGAGACCCTGCTGATGGAACAGGTGTTGCCGCTGGATCAGCGCATCAGCGCCCTGCAGCAGCACAATGAGGAGCAGCAGCAGGAAAACGCCCGTCAGCAACAGCATCTTGAGCAGACCCAGGCAACCCTGGCGGAGCAGACCCGTCAGGTGACCCGCCTGAAGCAGGCGATGGCAGAACAGCATCAGTTACGTGAGCAGTTGACCGATCTGGCGCACTGGGGGGCTTCGCTGCCGCTGTGGCAGGAGAACTTTGCCCTGCTGGCACAGCGTGAAGCGACGCTGGCGGGACTGACACAACAGCGCAATCAGCAGCAGCAGCAGATCGCCACCCAGCAGGCGGAACAGCAGCAGCTGGCCCGACAGGCACTGTCGCGCCAGCAGGCGGAGCAACAGGCCCGCCAGGCGCTGTCGCAGGCGGAGCAAGCACTAACTTCGCTTCAGGAGCAGCATCCGCCTGCTGCACTGCGTCAGGCGTTAAGCCAGTTGCAGAGCAGCCGTCCGGCGCGTCAGCAACTGCTGCTGCTCTCAACGCAGTGGCAGCCGCTGCACCAGCAGCTGGACCAGCGCCAGCAAAGGCTACACGCGCTGGAAAAAGCGCATCAGCAGAGTGAAGCGGAATTGCAGACGCTGCGTGAGACGTGGAAACGCGAAAAACAGCAGCTGGATGATGTGGAAAAAATCTGCGCGCTGGAGCAGCAGATTGTCGATCTCAGCGACTACCGCGCCCGACTCACCGCCGATCAGCCCTGCCCGCTGTGCGGCTCCTGCACCCATCCCGCCGTCGGGGCCTACAGCACACTGGAAGTCAGTGCTAATCAGCAGCGCCGGGCTGCGCTGCAACAACAAACCGAGGCACTGCGCGAAGCGGGCACGGCAAAAAACGAACAGCTGAAGCAGTCTGCGGTACAGCAGCAGACGCTGCGCGAGGAAATCGCCGGGATGCAGCAACAGCTTGAGCAGCTTGAGCAGCAATGGCAGGTTCTGAGCGGTGAGCTGGCACTTACTTTCCCGCTTGCCGATCGCGAGGCCTTAGCCACGTGGCAGCAGCAGCAAAGCGACCGTGAAAGTCAGCTTGAGCAGCAGCGACAGGCTCAGGAAGCCGCTGAACAGGCCCTTCAGGCTGCGAAAGATCACCATCTTCAGCAGCTACAGGCCTGGCAGCAGCAGCAGCAGGCCGAACAGCTGGCGCAGCAGTCCCTGACCAGCCTGCTACAGGCGCTGGATGTGCTGCAACAGCGTCAGCAGCAGGAACAGCAGGCCTGGGAGCAGTTGCAGAGCCGTCTGGAGCAGCAGTTCAGCGCACACCATCTTGCCCTGCCCGCTGCCGCCGATCGCGCTGCGTGGCTGGCGGAGCAACAGCGGCGCTGGCAGCGCTGGCAGGAGAGTGAGCAGTTGCTCGCTAACCTGCAGCCACAGCTGTTGAAAGGGGAAACCCAGCTCACTGCCCTGCAGCAGCAGGCTGAACAGGAACAGCAGCAGCTCACGACTCGTCTGCAGCAGCAGCAGCAGAGCCAGGCGCAGCTCAGCGAAATGCGTCAGCAGCGTCTGGCGCTGTTTGGCGATCGCGAGGTCACCCTCGCCCGTCAGCAGCTGCAGGCCCGCGTTCAGCACGCCGATGAACAGCTGGCACAGCAGCTCACCGCCCTGCAACAGGCGCAGGCCGAGGTCAGTCGCCTGCAGGGTGAGCTGGCGGGGCTGGAAAATCAGCGTCAGACCCTCAGCAGCAAACTGGCAGAGGCGGAAAGCACACTGCAGCAGGCACTGGAGCGCGCCGGATTTGCCGATGAAGCCAGCCTGCGCGCGGCGCTGCTGGATGAGCAGAGTGCGCTGCAACTGCGCCAGCAGCTGCAACAGCTCGATCAGCAGTACCAGCAGCAGCAGGCGCGACGGGCGGATCTGCGTCAGCGGCTCAGCACCCATCAGCAGGCAAAGCCCGACGCGATGCCGGAATCTGCCGAGGCGCTGGCGCAGCAGCTGGAGCAGTTACGGCTGGCGCTGCGCGACAACGCCAGCCAGCAGGGTCAGATTCAGCAGCAGCTGCACAGCGACGCCAGCCTGCGTGCCCGGCAGCAGAGTCTGATGACACAGATAGAACAGGATGGGGTGGCGCTGGCGCAGTGGAGCCTGCTCAACGACCTGATCGGCTCCGCCAGCGGCGATAAATTCCGGCGTTTCGCCCAGGGACTAACGCTGGATCATCTGGTCGCGCTCGCTAACCGTCAGCTCGACCGGCTACACGGCCGCTATCTGCTGCAGCGGCGGGCGCAGGATCAGCTGGAGCTGGATGTGGTTGACACCTGGCAGGCTGATGCCGCGCGCGATACCCGCACCCTGTCGGGCGGGGAGAGCTTCCTAGTCAGTCTGGCGCTGGCCCTGGCGTTATCCGATCTGGTGAGCCACAAAACGCGCATCGAATCGCTGTTTCTGGATGAAGGATTCGGCACGCTGGATGCCCAGACGCTCGACACCGCGCTGGATGCCCTGGATGCGCTCAACGCCAGCGGCAAAACCATCGGGGTGATCAGCCACGTTGAGGCGATGAAGGAGCGCATCCCGGTGCAGATTAAAGTGCGCAAGATGAACGGATTGGGTTACAGCCAGCTGGAGCTGCCCCAGGGATAACGGGCGCGTCAGCCGGGAGGTTAAGCGATGCGCGGCGCTGACATCCGGCGAGCCGTTATCCGCAGGCAGCACCAGAATCGAGGCGGGTTTGCTGGCATGGAAGGCACTGCCCGCCGTCAACCGGGAGAGTGCCGCAAAGGCCTGTGTTCTGCCTTTCTCATCCAAAACGTGAAAGAGAGATCGTCCGCACCGGGGCGGTAAATTCTGGTTCTGCTGACAGTCGGAGGAATGCCATAGCATTCAGCAGGCCGGTCTGTAGACTGTCGGCAGCAGACCGGAAGATCTTTAAGGGGAGATGGGCCAGTTAAATGAATTTGATTAATATAATGAGGCGGATATTGCCGGGTGTGATTGTTGCCATCTCGCTCAGCGCCTGCCAGCAAGCTGTGATAAAGCAACGGGATAGCGTGGCAAACCTCTGTCAGCCGGAGAAAGATCCTGACAGCAAATCCTGTCACTGGACGCATCAAATGCAGCCGGTGCTGAACCGGGACTTCCGGGATGCAGCCCGTTATGCGGGCCAGCAATGTCTGGTACGGATGGAGTGGCAACGGAGTGGACGTTATGCGGTGACCCAGACCCAGGGTGATGAAGCGCTCTGCCTGCGCGCATGGCAGCTGGTGGCGCAGACCCGCGGCCTTCCGCCACCGCCGGAGCCCGGACAACCCGCGTGGTTCGGCTTTGCGCCGCGTGGTTAGCTGGCCAGCCCCTCCTGACGCCACTGACGCGGACTGATACCAAACCAGCGACGGAACGCGCGCGAAAAAGCACTGACTTCCGAGTAGCCCAGCAGCAGCGCCATTTCTGAAATCGGCAGCTGCTTCTGTTGCAGGTAGTGTGTCGCCATTTCGCAGCGCACCTGATCCACCAGCGCGGTAAAGCTGCTGCCCTCTTCGCGCAACCGCCGCTGCAGTGACCAGCTCGACAGCCCCAGCTTATCCGCCACCTCTTCCAGCACCGGCTCCCCCTGCATCAGCGACAGATTGACCTGCGAACGCGCCTGCTCAATCATGCTCTGCTGCGACGTGCCACGATTAAGCCGCCGGATCGCATCCTGCATCACCGTCAGCAGGATCGGATCGCTCTCCGGCATGGCGCGCAGCAGATCGCGCTTCGGGATCACCAGTGAATTGAAGGGCTGATCGAACCAGACCGGCGCATCAAAGACTTTGCAGTGATCGTGCCACTGGCCGGGGCGCGGATGTTCAAAGTGCACTTCGCGCGGCGCCCAGTGTTTGCCCGCCACGTGGCGGATCAGATTCATAAACATGCCCAGCGTCAGCTCCGCATCCTGACGGCGCGACAGAATCGCCCCGTGGCGCACCTGATAGTCGAGCCGCCAGCACTCTCCCTTATCCACCAGACGCGTCAGCGTGTCGTGCTGATGCCAGGGAAACGCGTTGACCACATTGTGCAGCGCCTGTTCCAGCGTGGTGGAACAGAGACCGATGTAGCCAATCAGGCCTAATGACTGCGGTTTAAACTGCCTGCCGTAGTGCAAACCGAAGTTATCAGAACCGGAGTGTCGGGCCGCCTCTTCCAGTACCCGACAGTAGTTAACCAGCCCGAGGCTCAGCGTCGGGCTGGCAAGGCGCTCCGGATCGATGCCGCTGATACCAAAGATGCGGTCCGCATCGCCGCCCTGAGTATGAATAAAGTCGCTCAGGCCAGTCGCTGCCGCAGCCAGTACGCCGTGATTGCCAGCTTCTGCGGCTGCCGAGCAGGCAGCAAACGCATCGGGCTTGATCAGTGTCGGATTCATGGTCGCCTCTGTGAGTAGAAAGGTGGATCACCCCTGTTACTGACAGCAATTTCCATACCAGTTTCCCGGAGCCAGCCGCACGCGGCACGGGCGCAACCGCATCCCTCATCCCGGCCGCCTCTTCCGCTGCGCCACCCGGCTGTCGGGCACTGTGGCGGCGCAGCGACGCCCGTCGCTGGTGCATCAGACCCCCACCGGCAGTCGCTCCCCCTCCAGATAACGGCGGCAGAGACGCACTGAATGGCTCGCCCACTCGGGTCCCAGACTGCGCGCCATTTCCGTTTCGGCATGCGAACCGACCCACGCGGTGAGCTGAATACGACGCTGAACCAGCAGCGCAGGCAGCATAGCCATCTCCGCATCGCTGATGTGCGCCACCTGCTCATAACCGCGGATCCAGTGATCGATCCACTCCGGGGCGCGCGGATGGTGCTCAACAAAACTGATCGCCGCCGCCAGATCGTGCAGATACCAGCCCAGCCCGCAGTCATCAAAGTCGATCACCCGCGTTTCCCCTTTGTGCAGCAGCAGGTTGGTCAGGCGAAGATCGGCGTGGATCAGGCCGTAACGATCCGATCCCTTCCCGAACTGCGCCATCGCCGCGCCCACCTGCGCAATCGCCTGTTCGACCACGCCGTGATCGGCAGGGTTGAGGTTTGGCGCATCCTGCCAGCGTCCCCAGTGACTCTCCGCGCTGGTCATGGTGTGGTGGTCCCAGATAATGCGCTGAAAGCCCGCTGGCTTTTGCCACTGCTTACTCTGCTGGTGCAGCCGGGCGGTGATCTGCCCCAGCTGCTGAAAGGCGCGGGGATCGACGTCGGTGGTCGGCATCTCGCCCTCGATCCAGTGAAACAGCACCACATAACGCTCGCTGCCATCCGGCAGCCGCAGCGTCAGCACCTGTTCACCCTCTTTATCCGGCACCGCTTCCGGCACCATGATGCCGGTTTCACGCAGCGCATCGAGCCACTGCAGTTCACTGACGATATCCGCTTTCTGATGGTAATCGCCACGATGCAGCCGCAGCGCATAACGCTGCCCGGCCGCCCTGAGCAGAAACGTGGCGTTCTCCGATCGGCACAGCAGGCTGAGCTGCCCCTGCAGCGGATCGGGATAACAGGCCAGCGCCTGCTGCGCCATCAGGGTGAGTTGGGAATCAGTCAGGTTGTCATATTGTTTCGCGCTCATCAGTCCGGCTCCTGGTCACTTGCGTCATTTCAGCATGCGTGGCCAGCGTGTGTGCTGCTTGACTTCAGAGGAGACAAAGTTGACCGCAGCGTGCAACTGGCCCGGTTGTTGCGTGTGAGTTGACTCTGGAGAACAGAAGTCACTGCGCTGGCGTCAAGTCGTGGCGCGCAAGGCAGCGGCATCATCCTTCTACTGTAGCGTAATGGCGGTGTAACGCCGCATAAGACCAACAACGACGGGGATGGCAGTTATGACAAACAGACTCAAGCCCACGCTGGGCACCCTGCATCTGTGGGGGATTGCGGTTGGCCTGGTGATCTCAGGCGAATATTTTGGCTGGAGTTATGGCTGGGCGGTGGCGGGCACGCTGGGATTCCTGGTCACCACCGCGCTGATCGCCACGCTCTACACCTGTTTTATCTTCAGCTTCACCGAACTGACCACCGCGATCCCCCATGCGGGCGGGCCGTTTGCCTACAGTCGCCGAGCCTTTGGCGAAACCGGCGGGCTGATTGCCGGTCTGGCGACGCTGATTGAGTTTGTCTTTGCGCCACCGGCGATTGCCATGGCGATTGGGGCCTATCTCAACGTGCAATATCCCGACCTTAACCCGAAAACCGCCGCCGTCGGCGCCTACCTGCTGTTTATGACGCTGAATATCCTCGGCGTAAAACTGGCCGCGATGTTCGAACTGGTGGTGACGGTGCTGGCGGTGATCGAACTGCTGGTGTTTATGGGCGTGGTCTCTCCCGGTTTCAGTCTGGCGAACTTCGCCGCACACGGCTGGGCGGGCAGCGACAGCTTCGGACTGCCTGCCTTCTCCGGCATTTTCGCCGCGATCCCTTTTGCCATCTGGTTTTTCCTTGCCATTGAAGGCGCGGCAATGGCGGCGGAAGAGGCAAAAGATCCCACGCGGACCATTCCCCGCGCCTACATCAGCGGCATTCTGACGCTGGTGGTGCTGGCGATTGGCGTGATGCTGATGGCGGGCGGTGCGGGCGACTGGCGCAAACTGGCTGACATTAACGATCCGCTGCCGCAGGCGATGAAAATGATCGTCGGGGAGCACTCAAACTGGATGCACATGCTGGTCTGGATCGGCCTGTTTGGCCTGATTGCCAGCTTCCACGGCATTATTCTCGGCTACTCACGGCAGTTCTTTGCGCTGGCCCGCGCGGGTTATCTGCCTCCTGCCCTGGCAAAACTTTCGCGTTTTCAGACCCCGCATCGCGCCATCATTACCGGCGGCGTGCTGGGCATTGCGGCCATCTACAGCGATGGCGTGGTCAATCTGCAGGGGATGACACTCACGGCGGCGATGATCACCATGGCGGTGTTTGGTGCCATCGTGATGTACATCATGAGCATGCTCAGCCTCTTCCGGCTGCGCCGCAGCGCGCCAGAGATGGCACGCAGTTTCCGTGCGCCGGGCTATCCGATTGTGCCGGGCATCGCCCTGCTGCTGTCAGTCATCTGCCTGCTGGCCATGCTGTGGTTCAACCCGGTGATTGGCGCGCTGTTTGTCGCCATTATGGTGGTGGGCTATCTCTATTTCCTTGCGACCAAAGCGCAGCGCGGACGCGCCCCGCAGGACAGTATGCTGGTGGGCGAGTAAACTGGCACAACAACGCTGACGGATCAACGGCTCAGCGCCTGGTACTTCAGGGGCTGAGCCGCCGCGGTCCGGCAAGCGCATGACAGAGCCAGCTCTCACCGGCATGCCGCATCAGCTCTGCAGCGGCCAGAGCCACGCCGCACCGCGCACGCCGCTGGAGTCGCCATGCTGCGCTTTCAGCACCGGCGTTTCACACTCGCCGCCAAACACCCACTTCTTCATCAGCAGCGGCACGGTCTGATAGAGGCGATCCACGTTGCTCATCCCGCCGCCCAGCACGATCACATCGGGATCGATCAGATTCACCACCTGCGCCAGCGATTTTGCCAGCCGCTGCTCATAACGGCTCATCGCCAGTTCGGCGATCGGATCCTGCTGCGCCAGCAGCGAGACGATCTCCGCCCCTTTGCGATGCACGCCGCTCAGCCGCTGATAGTCGATACCAAAGCCGGTGCCAGAGACAAACGTCTCAATGCAGCCCTGCTGGCCGCAGTAGCAGGGCACTTCCTGGCGGTAGCGCAGCTCATCCTCATCCATCCAGGGCAGTGGATTGTGCCCCCACTCACCGGCATTGCCGTTGCCGCCAATGCGTGATTCACCGTTGATCGCCACGCCCGCTCCCGAGCCGGTGCCGATGATCACCGCAAACACCAGCGCCTGTCCGGCCCCGGCGCCGTCGATCGCTTCCGACACCGCCAGACAGTTGGCGTCGTTGGCGATACGCACTTCGCGGTTCAGCGCCTGTGCCAGATCTTTATCCAGCGGCTGGCCGTTGAGCCAGGTGGAGTTAGCATTCTTCACCCGCCTGCTGTAAGGCGACAGTGAGCCAGGAATACCGATCCCGACCGTGCCGCTCTGGCCGGTTTTCTCTTCAGCCAGGGTCACCAGATCGACAATCGCCTGTACCGTCGCCGGATAGTCATCACGAGGGGTATTTACCCGGTGGCGGAACAGCGCCTGCCCTTCATCTGACAATGCAATCACTTCTGTCTTGGTGCCACCCAGATCGATACCTATGCGCACGGTTTATTCCTCATTATTCGTTCAGATGAGAGATACAGTAGAAGCCGCCAGCCGGAAAGGCAATGAAACCACTCCGATGTTTCGCTATCATGCGCGCTGACTCTAGCAGACTTGTGCGCCCGATCGCGCCACGGTAAGGAATCCCGATGTTGTGGTTTAAAAATATGATGGTTTATCGTCTGAATCGTGACATTCCGCTGTCCGCAGATGAGATGGAAAAACAGCTCGACGCCTTCACGTTTTCGCCGTGTGGCAGTCAGGATTTAAGCAAAACCGGCTGGGTCTCGCCGATGGGCAACCGCAGTGATGCGCTGACCCACGAGAACAACGGCCAGATCGTGATTTGCGCCCGTAAAGAAGAGAAAATTCTGCCCGCACCGGTGGTGAAACAGGCGCTGGAAGCCAAAATCGACAAGCTGGAATCTGAGCAGAGCCGCAAGCTGAAGAAGACTGAAAAAGATTCGCTGAAGGATGAAGTGCTGCACAGCCTGCTGCCGCGCGCCTTCAGCCGTTTCAGCCAGACTTACCTCTGGATCGACACGGTTAACAATCTGATTATGGTGGACTGTGCCAGCGCTAAGAAAGCGGAAGATACGCTGGCGCTGCTGCGTAAAAGTCTGGGTTCACTGCCGGTAGTGCCCCTGACGCTGGAAAGCCCGATTGAGCTGACGCTGACCGAATGGGTGCGCTCAGGCGATCTGCCGGCCGGTTTTGCACTGATGGATGAAGCGGAGCTGAAAGCGCTGCTGGAAGATGGCGGCGTCATCCGTTGTAAAAAGCAGGATCTGGTGTGCGATGAGATCGCGAACCACATTGAAGCGGGCAAGCTGGTGACCAAACTGGCGCTCGACTGGCAGGAGCGTATTCAGTTTGTGCTGGCCGATGATGGTTCAGTGAAACGTCTGAAGTTCAGCGACACGCTGCGCGACCAGAACGACGATATCGACCGCGAAGATTTTGCCCAGCGTTTTGATGCTGACTTTATTCTGATGACCAGCGAACTGGCCGCGCTGACCAGCAACCTGGTGGAAGCGCTCGGCGGCGAAGCCCAGCGTTAATCATCGGCAGGCAGCCCCATGCTGACAGGGGTTGCCTGACCATAAAAAAAGGGCCGCTAAGCGGCCCTTTTTTAATCTTTCAGGTAACGGCAGAGATAGGAGCTCGGCTCGCCCACCTGCAGATGAAATTCGCTGTGACCCGGCACGTTAAACACCGAACCCGCTTCAAACCATTTCCACTCCGTCTCACCCGGCAGTAACACCTTCAGCGAGCCGCTGACCACGGTCATCTCTTCCGGCTGACCGGTACCGAATGTGTATTCACCTTCAGCCATCACGCCCACGCTGGCACGGCCGGTGCTCGCACTGTCAAAACCGATAGATTTAACTTTTCCGTCAAAATACTCACTTACGTTGAGCATAATAGTCTCCAGAGCACATGTTGTGTGTCTGGCAGTGTAGAAGGGAACCCGCTGATCTGTCACGCGAAATCACAGGCGTTTGTGATCGCCTTCGTCAGGGAAGCAGCGCGGCCGCCAGCCGGGCCACCAGCTCATTAGAGAGGAGAACCGGCACGCCCAGCTGCTGCTGTAACGCAGCCCGATGCTGCTGGTGATACCCCATACAGTCCATCACCACCAGCGCCGCCCCCTGCGCTTGCAGCGTGCGCGCTGCACTGGTGAAGGTCGCCTGATCGCCCTCATAGGGGCTGGCAACCGCATAACAGGGGGGGATGGGCAGATGCTGCCACTTACCCGCCTGCTCGACAATCTGCTCCGTAACCGGCACCACGATCCCGATCTGCTGCTGCTGCACCATGGCGCCGATCAGCGGCGGGATAATACGGTCCGGCTCCAGCAGAAGCGCCTGTCGGGTGCGAAGCTGGCTGAATTCACCGGTGCAGAGCAGCAGGATGGTCTGATAGCCCGCCCGTTCCAGCGCACTGATTTTGCGCTGCAATCCCTGCTCGACCTTCGACGCCGCCAGCCGCACCTGTTCGCCGTTTTGCAGCCGTGACACCAGCACCGCATCGCCTGCCTCCGGCGCAAACTGCGCCTGGATCTCGGTGCGGCTCAGCCCATCCAGCAGTCCGGCGTGATCGGTCTGCGCATCCGGCAGATGCTGACGCAGCAGCGGCAGTATGTCGCTGCGCGGCGACTGACCGATGGTCAGCGTCACCAGGGAGGCCGTCATCTTAGTGGTTCCGGTGACGCAGATGCGCCAGGCTGCCATAGAGCGCGATCAGCCGCGCATATTCGTCGGCGTCGTAGAAGTGACAGGTTTCACGACCAAACTCCTTGGCGACCTCAATGGCAAACTTCGCGGCGGCCGCAATGTCCACTTCATGACTGGCCCCGGTTCCGCAGCCCGGCACCACCGACTCTGCCGTGATCGCCACGCCCACAACCGGGACATCGGTGGCGGTGGAAGGCTGCAGAATACTGTTGAGATGATAAATCCCGTTACCGTACGGCGTAATATCCTGAGTCGTGATCGGGAAGGTCACCGCCGGACGACCGCTGGTCATCTCCATGATGCGCAGCAGATCCTCCGACACCCGCAGGATGTAGCCCTCTTTTACCGTCGGCGACAGGGCAAAACCTTTGTGGTTGATGATGCGATTGCCTTTGGTGGTGTCGATCGACAGAATCGCATCCACCCCCGCCACCACCTCATTGTCATTCATCGTGACATCATCAATCGGTGAATCCATGAAATCGACCGGCAGATGCGGCCGTGTGGGCGCATCGGGACAGATATGGGTGGTGATGATCACATCCCCCGTCAGCCTGTCGCCTTTACCCTGCATCTGCGCCAGCTTCAGCGCACAGGCGATCGCCGCGACGGCGCCATCGGCATCGGAGACCATCCCGATCCGGCCAGGGCGGGCACCGATGCCGCCAAGCCGGCCAATAATGCCCAGCGTTGGCGCACGGCCTCCCGCGGCTTTGCCCTGCACGCCCGGGATATCGATGCGCACAAAGTCGGTCCGGCCTTTGGGACCCGTCACCCGGTTGAAACGGGCCGTGATCTCCGGCCAGGGCGCAAACAGATCCACCACCTGCTGCCCGTCGATGTGGGCGCTGTCCAGTAATTCAAAAACCGTCAGGGTCTGCTGCAAACTCATCGTTAATCCTTTTATTTCTTGCTGCTGCTGGCAAACAGCGAATGGAAGAAGCTGTAGAGGGCATCACCGGCAATAAACCCTGCCGCCATGACTTCCATAGGCGACCGGCCCCGCTCGCCCCAGACGCGAATAATGACGATGCGCAGGGCAATCCCGACCATCACAGCCCAGCCCGCCATCGCGTTATTGATTAACAGACCGGTGGCCAGCAGCACGCCCAGCTGCCGTTTCGGTCCGCCGATCAGCTGAATCATCGCGCCAGGAATTGCCCACAGCAGCAGGTTTCCGGCAATACCCGGCTCCGCGCCCGCCTGAATAGTTTTGGCATAGACCCGCGCCACCGGCGGCAGCAGGTTATCGGTAAAGAACAGGGTGTGGGCGTACCAGACCAGCGGAATCGACACCACAAAGGCGATCATGGCGGCGATCAACTGAATGCGCCGTCCCCACAGCTCCTGTTGCAGGTCGGCACCGTTGCCGCGCAGGATAAAGCCCGCCTTCAGGTCATAGCCCATATCGGCGAACGCCGGCCCGGTGGCGGCGGTAAAGCCGCACAGCAGACAGAGCGCCAGCGGCGGAAAGCCGAGCAGGATGCCGATAATCAGCGTAATCAGCGCCACGGCAAAGGCCGGGAACCAGCCGGAGTGCATCGCGGCAATCCCGACAATCAGTTCATGGGCAAAGGCAGCAAAGGCGGCGTAGAGGACAAACAGCAGCAGCATCGCGATGCCCATCTCACTCCACAGGCCGCCCGCCAGCGCCAGCAGCGCCGAAATCACGATGTAGCCCACGCTGCCGAAGCCCAGTGCCCGCTGTACCTCATTGCCGTTGCGGCTCACCCCCTGCGCATCATTTTTGCGACTGCGGATCACCATCATGACCTGAATCAGCGCCACCAGGCCGGCACCGACCATCACGCCATGCGGAATGTAGAGTGCATTGATATCAATACCGGCCACCGGCTGCGCGTAGGCCCGCAGCAGAAAACCGATGCCGAGCATCGACAGCGCCCAGATATTGCCGATAAACGCGGTGCCAAAGGCGGACATCGGGATCTTCAGCATCGCGCCGACAACGCCACCGACAATACCCGCCACCAGCAGCCAGGCCTGGCGTCCCCCTTTATCCCCTGCTTTGATCGCTTCAGCCGCCGCCACGCCCGGAGGCCAGGCATTGCTGGCCGGAAAGACGCGGGTATCAAACAGACGATAGAGCAGCCAGGCATCAAGCAGCATTGCGGCACTGACGCCACAGAAGAGTGGCAGGACCAGCTGTGGCTCTCCCAGCGCCCAGGGCACCGCAATCGGCATCAGCAGGCTGTTGGCTGCCCCGAAGGTGGCTGAGGAGATAGCGGTCTGCGCCAGATTCTGGATTTCAATCGAACGATAGCGGCGGAAAGCCTGCAGCGGAATACGCGCCAGCAGCATGGCAAACAGCGCACCAATAATCGACGTGTTAGGCGTTACGCCAAGGGTGGTGATCAGCTGGATACCAATAATGGCACCCGCGATAGAAAGCAAAATTAAAACCAGTGCCACGCCAGCGTGCCTGATCGGATTTACCCGTTCCATATGTCCCCGCCAGTCCTTGTCCAGAAGAAATAGAAGAATGTCTGCCCGCCTGCTGACGGGTTGACGCCGCTTGTCTTTTTTACGGTTCTGATGCGCGCAGGCGCTGCCCTCCAGCCAGGAACGTCACCCGTGCACAAACACGCGAAAGGGACGCACACAGGCAGCCAGGCTGCTGCGTAAAGCATGGCGATCAGATTGAAAGAAAAAGGCCCGAAGGCCCTGGTTTTCCCTGGTGTGGCGAAAGTATTACGCCGATAAAATCGTGATGACGTTACGCGCCAAACTTTTCGGCCATCTCTGTGGCCGTTGCGCGTAATGCGTCAAGGAGCGCAGGCGGGTATCCCGGTTCCGACTCCTGCGACAGAAACGACAGGCAGAGCGCGGCCGTTTCGCCATGATGTTTGTTGTGCACGATGACTGACAGTGAACTGATGCCAGGCAGAGACTCATTCCGGGCCAGTGACCAGCCCTGCTGCCGGATTTCCGCCAGACTGGCAAGAAGCGCCTCCGGGCTTTGCGGCGAGTTTGCCGGTCCAGCCTGCCAGTGATCACGAAAGCGCGCCAGCACCTCGTCATCGCTTAACTGCGCCAGCAGTACCCTGCCGGTTGAGGTGGCGTCAGCCGGCATCCGGCTGCCGGGTGGGGTGACCATCTGGGTAAAGTGACGGCCATGAAACATGCGCATCACTAATATTTCCCGGCCATCCAGCTTTGACACGTAGCCCATGCAGCCCGTTTTTGCGGCCAGCCTGACCATCGCGGCTGAGACGCTGTCCACCAGCGGTGCGGACAGATAGTGCCCGGCGGCGGCTAACAATACGCGGCCAATATGATAACCGCGCGTGTCGGCATCGCGCTCCAGCATCCCCTGACTTTCCATCGTGGCGAGCAGACGCGATACTGTGCTTTTGGGCAGGCCCAGCGCCTCAACCACCTCACTAAAGGAGAGACCGACATGCCCCTGCGTCACGCCCTTGTGCTGAAATAACCGGAGTACGGCGGCGGCATTTTCGAGTGTGGTCATGTCACGGGTTCCACTATATGGAACAAAGTTCCTCTGCAGTTCCGACGAAAATAAAACGTGACGCTGAATCGGTCAAGCGACAATTTTGACACCGGCAGGATCGGCAGCAGAGAAAATACGGCGATAAAATTGATTAGCGAGGCTTTATAGGGCGACGCCGGGAGTGCGCAGAACAGACGCCCGGACAAAAAGCCAGTCGCAGTAAATCTGCGTAAATTTTGCGTATTAATTGACCGGATGCGGTCGGGGAAAGGGGAAACTTTATCGCGCAGGGGCGACAGAAAAGGATGTTGCCGGCTATGACAGGATGGAACAGGCTGGCGTCCCTGCCAGCAGCAACGAATTACTCTTTTTCGACGTCTTCGTAGCGCGCTTTGGCATCATGCGCTTCTTCTTCCGTTTCGTGCTCGCTGATTAAGGAATTTGGTTTAGGGTGGTCAGCACGTAACTCATAGGACGTGACTTTTTTACCCTCAGGACCCTTTTCTACAGGCACAACTTTCGCTTCACGTGGATACGGTGGTCTGGTCGGCATACTGTGTCCCTCTTCTCTCAATAACATTCCACAGGACAGGCCGCTGCCTGTCATGAGGTAAGTATAGACAACACCCACTGAAGCGGGATCAAAGCGGGAAAAATCTGAGGGTTAGCTGGCGCGCGCCAGGGAGAGGGAGAGCAGGATCTCCTCGACCACACGCTCGGGGGACTGCATGGCATTCACCTGATGATGGGCGGCGGCCTGATAGAGATGCGCGCGTTCGCGCAGGACATCGCTCATCTCATCGGCAATCGGACGGCCGGTTAAGGTCGGACGCTGGGCCGCCTCTGGTTCGCTTTGCAGCCGCTCTGCCAGCACCTCCGGAGAGGCGCTAAGCCAGATCACCTGTCCCTGCTCCCGCATAAAGCGGCAGTTCTCCTCGGCCAGAATCATGCCACCGCCGGTGGCTATCACGGTGCGCGGCGCCGTCACGGCCCGCAGTGATTCGGTTTCACGGGCGCGGAACCCCTCCCACCCTTCTGCCGCCACAATCTCGGCCACGCTGCGCTGCGTGCTGAGTTGCAGATGGTGATCGGTGTCGGTGAAGGCGTAGCCCAGCGCCTGCGACAACGCCACGCCGACTGTGGTTTTGCCGCAACCGCGAGCGCCAATCAAAAAGATGGGTAGTGACATCAGGGCCGTTCCTCCGCCTGACCGCGCGATGCGGCTGCATGGTTAGCTGATTAATGCGACGCATCATAACTGGAAATTATTATGGCCTCCACCTGTCAGGCAGGTTTTACGCACTTTACTGCCCTGAATGGCGATAAGTCTTATCTTTTCAAGGGGAAATGCATGCACGATTTGTGCATCAGGGTCTCCGCTGCCCGGCAGAAATGGCGAAAAAGCGGGGCAAAACGGGTCTGGCAATATTTGCTTACCGCCACAGATTTACTTTTCTCTCAACCGCCCACATATACTGATCACCATCGCCACAGGAGAGTCATCATGCAACGCGAAGAACAACAACTGATCGAAGGGCTGTTCACCCGCCTGAAACAGGCCGAAAGCCAGACCGCGGCACGTGATGCCGCTGCCGAACAACTGATTAACCAGCACCTGCAGGCGCAGCCTGGCGCACCTTACTACATGGCGCAGGCGATCCTGATTCAGGAAGCGGCGCTGAAAAAACTCAATGAGCGGGTATCGGCGCTGGAAAGTCAGCTGGCACAGCAGCAGCAACAGCAGCCCGCGCAGAGCAGTGGCGGATTCCTCTCAGGACTGTTTGGCGGCGGTTCACGTCAGCAGCAGCCTGCTCAGCAACAGCAGCAACCGTCACCCTGGAACAGTGCGCCTCAGCAACCGGCTCAGCCGCAATATGCGCCAGCCCCGGCGTCACGCGGCACTGGCTTCCTCGGCGGCGCACTGCAGACGGCGGTGGGTGTCGCCGGTGGTGTGGTGATGGCCGATATGCTGACCAGCATGTTCCACCACTCACAGCCGGAAGAGATTGTGAACATCATCAATGAGCCACCGCTGCCGGAGGTGAACGATAATCTCAACACCTTTAACGGTGGCGATGACAACCTCAATACCTTCAATGAGGGTAATGACAACGCCTTCCTGGATCAGAACAGCGGCTGGGATAACAATTTTGCCGACAACGGCGACCTCAACGATTTTGGCGGCGATGACTACGACGACGACAGCTTCGTTTAACGTCAGCGTTTCTGCTGTCTGAGCCAGCTATCCAGTTCATTTGCAAACTGCTGGCGGTCACGCGGACTCATTGCCGCGGGGCCGCCGGTCTGCACACCGCTTGACCGCAGGGTATCCATAAAGTCGCGCATCGTCAGCCGTTCCCGTATTGTCGCCGGTGAGTAGCGCTCGCCACGCGGATTCAGCGCCGCCGCCCCCTTCTCAATCACCTCGGCCGCCAGCGGAATATCGGCGGTAATCACCAGATCCCCTGGCTCAACACGTTTAACAATTTCATTGTCCGCAACATCAAACCCGGCAGGCACCTGCAGGGTGCGCAGATAGGGCGAAGGCGGCACACGCAGAAACTGGTTTGCCACAAAGGTGACCGTGGTGGCGGTGCGATCGGCCGCGCGGTACAGCACCTCTTTGATCACATTCGGACAGGCATCGGCATCGACCCAGATAGACATCATCACTCCTTACAGTCAGAGAAGTCTGCGATCTTGCCGGGTTCCCTTTAAATGGCAAATTTAATTTGCGGCACGCTTTCCAGGCTGCATGCGGCTGACTTGTTATTCGGGCTGACTGAAGTAAGCTAGCCGGAAGAAAACGCATAATGTCCTAAGGAGATGGCGATGCTGGCTAAGAAAATCGGGTTTATCGGCGGGGGAAATATGGCGAAAGCCATTATCGGCGGACTGGTCAACAGTGGCAAAATCGCCCCGTCTGATATTTTCGTTTATGACCGCAAAGCAGACACCAACCAGGCGCTGGCAGAGCAGTATGGCATTAACGCCGCAGAGAGTGCTGACGCGCTGGCGCGCGAGGTGGACATTCTGTTTGGCGCAGTCAAACCCAATGTCATCCTGAAAGTGTTAAAAGAGCTGGCTGGCAGCCTGAAGAAAGAGGCGCTGGTGGTGTCGATCGCGGCGGGTGTGACGCTTGATTCACTCTCTTCGGTGCTGGGTTATGACCGCAAAATTGTCCGGGCGATGCCTAATACCCCCTCGCTGGTGAGTGAAGGCATGACCTCGGTCACGCCTAATGCGCTGGTGGAGTCCGCAGAAACCGACGAAGTGGTCGCGATTTTTGAGAGCTTCGGCAAGGCGGCGGTGGTGGATGAGTATCTGATTCACTCGGTCGTGGGCGTCAGCGGGTCCGCCCCGGCCTACGTGTTCATGTTTATCGAGGCGATGGCGGATGCGGCCGTCTCTGGCGGCATGCCGCGCGCGCAGGCCTATCAGTTTGCCGCGCAGACGGTGAAAGGGGCGGCGCAGATGGTGCTGACTACCGGCAAACATCCGGCGGAGCTCAAAGATATGGTCTGCTCTCCCGGCGGCACCACCATTGAAGCGGTGAAGGTGCTGGAAGAGAAAGGGATGCGTTCGGCGGTGATTGAAGCGATGCAGCAGTGCATGGCGAAGTCAGAGAAACTGAGCCGCAGCTAGCAAGCCACGACGAGCAGGGCGGCCCGTCGGCCCGCCCTGCGTTCGTTTTACTCCATCGCTGCCTTGCAGTACGCCACGGCGTCGGCAAACGTCATGGGTTGCTGCATCCGTTCTACCAGCTCAGCGGTCAGCGTATACATCCCGCACGAGCAGATCGCCGTCAGTTCACCCTGCTGTCCATAACACGCGATAAACTTTTTCTCCTCCAGCGAGCCGAGCAGCTGGAAATTATCCCACTCTCTGGCGTGGCCCAGATACTCATAACGGGAGCCATACTGGGTCGTCCAGAAAAAGGGCACACGTTCAAAGGCGACGTGCTGGTCCAGCATATTTCTGGCGACGGTCTGTCCCTGCTGATGCGCAACACGATAGTGCTCGATGCGCAGCGGCCCCTGCGCCGACGGATACGTCGCGATGTCACCCGCAACCCAGATGTTCTCAGCGACCTTCAGCTCTGCATCGGCCTGCAGGCTGCCATCTTCTGCCAGCGGCAGATCGTGGATAAAGTCGGTGGCCGGTTTCACGCCGGTGGCAAACAGGACGACGGTAGCGGGCAACTGCCGCCCCCCTTTAAGCTGCACACTGCTCACCTGCTGATCGCCCTGCAGGGATTCAATTTCGCCCTGCTCCCATTTCACGCCATTTTTCTGATGCAGCTGATAGAAATAGCGGCCAATCTGGTCGCCAAACTGTTTCGCAAAGGGCAGCGTCTGGCGGGCAATCACCGTCACATCAATGTCACGGTTACGCAGCGCCGACGCCAGTTCGGTGCCGATAAAGCTGTTGCCGATGATCACAATTTTATGGCTGGCATCTACCGCCTGAAGCAGCTGGTCGGTCTGGGCTTTGCTGCGCAGCAGATGCACCCCCTCCAGATCACTGCCGGGTATATCGGGACGTACAGGTGCCGCGCCACTGGCGATCAGGAGTTTGTCGAAGGCGAGGCTTTCACCATCTTCAAAGATCAGCCGTTGCTGCTGAGCGTCAAGGCGGCTCACACTGGCCTGAATGCGCTCGACGTGATCCATCACATCCGCTTTCAGCAGCTGCGGTACCTCGCTGATATCCATCTTGCCTGATGGCACAAATTTGGTCAGTGCAGTGCGGTCGTAGGGTGCGTCCGCTTCCCGCTCCACCAGCACCAGACGCCCTTTATAGCCCTCATGTCGTAACCGCCACAGCGCAGCACTTCCCGCCGCGCCGCCACCCAGCACCACGAAAACCGGTGCGTCTGCACCGCTGCCAATGGGCGCGGCGGGCGACATCGCCTCAGGATTGACCAGCACACGCCCCTCTTCAATCCGCAGCGGATACTGTTTGAGATCGGCCAGCGCCAGCGGTTCACACATTTTGCCGTCGGCCAGATTAAATGCGGCTTTGTGCCACGGGCAGACCAGCCGGTCGCCACAGATCGCGCCCTGCTCCAGCGGCGCGCCAGCATGCGGGCATTTCGCCTGGTAAGCACGAACGCTCTCCCCCTCGCGGATCAGTAACACTTCCACCTCACCCAGCGTTTTTTTAACCGGCTGACGCTGCGGCAGGTCTTTCAGATCGACGGTAAATTGATAGTTCACAACGTGGCTCCTTTGACTGTTCCGGTTGGGCGCCGCGCCGTCAGACCCTGCGCAGCGCAAATCCCCACAAACAGTAAGTGTGGCAAAGGAAATTAAAAGCCTGACGCGGAATGTTTGTCAGAAGCGTAACGGGCTGTTACAGCAGGGAATTTAAACGCAGGCCGGAAGGGAAACGGCCACCTGCGTGGCCGGGAGAAACATCAGCTTTTTTTCAGGCACTGGCTCATAAAGGTTTTACGTGCATCACCCGCCAGCTTTTTATCGCCAGCTTCGCCATTGCAGCTTTTCATTTTCATCTGCTGCGGAGACATCTGTGACAGCTTGCTCTCTTTTTTCAGGCATTCACTCATAAAGGATTTGCGCGCATCTCCCTTGAGATCCTGTGATTTGGCATGCTGGTTACAGATCGTCATTTTCTCCTGCTGCGGGGTCTTCTCCGCCGCATTTGCCAGCCCGCTGACCAGCAGGCCCGCCATCATCATTGCCAAAAAACCGACTTTCATCGTGTTATCTCCCATGTGGATGTGTTCTTTCTTATTCTGGCAGCGAATAAGCAAAGCGGGAAATGTTTCCGGTCAGCGTGATGGAAAGATCCCATTCCAGAGTGGGACTGTACTGCAC
>NZ_PUGA01000016.1:0-88538 GCF_003236725.1 Pantoea sp. ARC270 | reverse complement strand
GGCTACTGTTCAATCGCCCTGAACTCTTTATTGCGTTACAGCATTACAAAGTTAAAAAAGAGCTCAGTCGTGCCGCCTGATCCTGCAAAAGCAGCCGGATTCTGAAAAATTTGAAGCGATATTGTTTATGCCTTAGCGAAATGAGAAGGTGAGACATGCAATGTGTATAAGGTTGTTGCGTCATGGCAAAAGTACTCGATAAAAGTCTGATTATTAATATTTTTTCGCTGCTGGCGTATCGCGGCGCGTCGTTTCTGTTTCCGCTGGCTACGCTGCCCTATCTGGCCCGTGTTCTGGGGGTAGAACAGATGGGTACGCTGGCGCTGGCGATCGCCTGCGTGCTCTATTGCAGCACCATCTCCGACTGGGGATTCAATGTCTTTACCACCAAAGATATTGCTCACCATCGTGACGACAAGGAGCGTGTCAGTCAGCTCTTCTGGTCCACCTTTAACGCCAAGCTGATGCTGCTGCTGCTGACCAGTGGCACGCTGCTCACCGCCACCTGGTTTAATCCTGCCTGGCACTCACTGTTCTTTATTGTGCTGGCGAACTGCACGACGCTGGTTGGTTCGCTGTTTTCCTTTGGCTGGCTGATGCAGGGCTTTGAGAAGCTGGGTAAAACCGCGGTTATCGCCACCTTCGGTAACTTCTGCGCCATTCCGCTGACCTTTTTGCTGGTGAAATCTCCGCAGGACACCTGGCTGGCTGCGTTGATCCCTGGCGTCGTCTCCATGATCAGTGCGGCGATAACGCTGAAGTTTGTGCTGGAGATGAAAGTCATTGGCCATTACCGCTTTGAACCGCGTGAAATTAAACAGCGCATCACCGACAGCATGGATGTCTTTATTGCCATTGCCGGGGCCAACCTGTTTAACAGCGTCAACGTGGTGATCCTGGCGACCTTTACCTCTACCTATATGGTGGGGATCTATAACGGTGCCGATCGCCTGCGTAAAGCGGCAAACTCCGTGCCGGAGCAGATCGGGAGCGCCTTCTTTCCGCGCGTCAGCCACCTGTTCGGCCGGGATAAACGCGCCGCGATTGCCGCAACACGCAAAAGTCTGCTGCTCTCATTCTCTCTGAGTCTGTCGATTGTCATCTTTACCTGGTTTTTTGCTGACCTTGTCGTCTCGATTTTACTGGGTAAAGACTTTATTCCGTCGGCGGATGTGCTGCGCGTCTTCGTGCTCTGCTTCCTGTTTGGCAACATCGCCTATCCGGCCGGATTACAGATCCTGATCCCACACGGCCTGGCGCGCCAGCGTATGTGGGTCATGATGGCGGCGGGGGTGATTAACGTACCGCTCTGCTGTTTCCTGGCCTGGAAGTTTGGCGCAATCGGCGCGGCATGGTCGATGGTGGGTGCGGAAGCGTTTGTCTGTCTTGGCATTTTTGGCATCATGCATCGTCACGGTATCCTGCGAGAATATCTCTTTCCCTCTCAGGTGGAAAATCGCCCCGTAAACGATTCCGCTGCGTAAGATCAAAGCAAGGTGACTTAACTTCCCGCCTTTCCGCCCTTCGATTTACTTTTGCGCCAGAGCACTTTACCATTCTGGCGCACAATTTCCCGTGCACCGACTTTCACGATTGCTTCCGTCCTTCAGGAGAGTGCATGTTTTATCCTATCGTCCGACCGGCGCTGTTTAAACTCGACCCCGAACGCGCGCACGAACTCACCTTTCAGCAACTGCGCTTTATGAATGGCACCCCGCTGGAACGGTTTTATCGCCAGAATCTGCCGTCGCGTCCGGTCACCTGTATGGGACTGACCTTTAAAAATGCCCTTGGCCTGGCCGCGGGCCTGGATAAAAACGCGGAGTGCATTGACGCCTTTGCGGCGATGGGCTTCGGGTTTGTTGAAGTGGGCACCGTCACGCCGCGCGCTCAGGCAGGCAATGATAAGCCGCGCATGTTCCGACTGGTTGAAGCGGGCGGGATTATCAATCGCATGGGATTTAATAATCTGGGGGTCGATCACCTGGTCGAAAACGTGAAAAAAGCGCGTTTTAACGGCGTACTGGGGATTAATATCGGCAAAAATAAAGATACGCCGGTTGAGCAGGGAAAAGAGGATTACCTGATCTGCATGGAAAAGGTGTATGCCCATGCCGGTTATATCGCCATCAATATTTCCTCACCTAACACTCCCGGTCTGCGCTCACTGCAATATGGTGAGGCTCTGGATGATCTGCTTTCCGCCATTAAACAGAAACAAAAAGCGCTGGAACAGCGTCATCTCAAATATGTTCCGCTGGCCGTAAAAATTGCCCCGGACCTCTCTGAAGAGGAGTTAATTCAGGTAGCGGACAGTTTAGTGCGTCACCAGATCGATGGCGTGATTGCTACGAATACCACGCTGGATCGCTCCCTGGTCACGGGGCTTAAGCATGCTGAGGAAGCCGGTGGCTTAAGCGGACGGCCTGTCCAGTCGCGCAGCACGGCGGTCATTCAGCGCCTCTCACAGGAACTGCAGGGACGCCTGCCGATTATCGGCGCAGGCGGCATTGATTCTCTGACCGCTGCGCGTGAAAAGATTGCGGCAGGGGCCACGCTGGTTCAGATCTATTCAGGCTTTATTTATCAGGGGCCAGGATTAATTAAAGATATCGTCACGCATCTCTAAGACAATTCTCACAATGCTTCGCCGGGGGGTTTATTTATCCCCTCGGCTCGTTTATATTTTGTCCTGTTGCACGATTTTTCAGCTTTTCCTTATATTCTATTTTCGCTGAATTCTGCGTGACGTATGGCGCAGCGGTAAAAGACAGGGCAGACGATGAACATTAAACCCGACGATAACTGGCGTTGGTATTTTGACAACAGCCACGACCGAATGATGCTCGACCTGGCAGACGGTATGCTTTTTCGCTCCCGCTATTCCCGCAAAATGCTCACGCCCGATGCGTTCTCAGAGTCGGGTTTCTGTGTTGATGATGCCGCCCTCTATTACACCTTTGAAGAGACCTGCCGTCAGTGCAAACTCAGTGGCAGCCATCGCGCTGAACTGGTGCTGAATGCCCTGGTCGCCGCGCGCTTCCTGAAACCGCTGATGCCGAAAAGCTGGCACTTCACCGCATATGCCCCGGCTATGCAGCCGCGGCCCGGTGAGATGGTGCAGGTTACGCTGGCAGAAGAGGGAACGCAGGCGCGTCTGCTGGTGGTTGAAAGCGGCAGTAACGCGGCGCTCTGCCTGCTGGCTCAGCCAGCACTGACGCTGGCCGGCAAAAATATGGTGCTCGGCGATGCCATCAAGGTGATGAACGACCGCCTGCAGCCCTGGTATCAGGATGTCGCACCGCGCTATGCCCGCGCGGTCTGACTACTTCAGTTCGACATCGCCTGCCGGAATACAGCTGCAGCTCAGCAGCGTTCCGTCCTGACGCACGGCGCCTTTTTTCAGCGCTTTAACTTCGCCCGACACCAGATTCAGCTTACAGCTGCCGCACAGTCCCGCACGACAGGAGTAGGGGATACGAAATCCCTGCATTTCCAGCTGATCCAGTAACACCTGCTGATTATCCCCGCGGAAGGTCTGTCCCTGAAAGGTGATAGCCACATCATCAGGGGTCTGCGGCTGCGGTTTCAGCGTCTCAATGACCTCTCCGGCACCGTAGAGGCGCGGAGCATGGCGCTTCAGGATCACCATTTCGTCACCGGCACGTACCACACCCTGATTACGGGCCACCAGATTCAGGCCAAAATCGATATCCCCGCTGCCATCCTGGGCGCTGCGGAACGTCTGCAGAGTGGCGAGCGGATGACCGGCAGGATGTTTGCGTCCGGTTTCGGGGCTGACCGTGGTCAGCACGCAGCGACTGCAGGGTTTCGGCACTTCAAAGATGACTTCACCTATCCGGATCTCCGCCCAGCTGTCTTCATCCCATGCAGCCGCGCCGCTCACGACCAGATTGGGACGAAACTGTTCGGCACGTACGCTGGCCGGGCAGCGCTGTTGCAGGTCATGCAGCGAGGCGCTGTTCACCAGCAAAAACGGATAGCCATCGGCAAAACTCAGCGGGACATGGTCAAATGCTTTGACCCGGCGACGGGGTTCAGGTCCGACCCAGCGCAGCTGGACGTCACGGGGAAAGAACTGGCTCAGCCACTGATTCATGGCGGGCGGGGCGATGCGTGCGCTGAAGCGATTGCCCCAGACCTCGGTCGGGTGTTCCTGCTCCCCGAAATCGCTGAAGCGGATAAGCATGTGACTGCCGTCAGGCGCTTCCAGTAACAGCCCCTCAGGTAAAATAGCGGGTGTAAAGCGCACCATCTCCGGATGCTGCCGGGCGGTAATAAAGGTGCCGTCAGGTTCCGTCACCATAAACAGACGATCAAAAGCCAGCCCGCTGCCAGAAACCCGGGCGTGTGACAGCGCCAGCCCCCGCATCGACTTCACAGGATGAATAAATAAGCGGGAAAGCGTGATCATGGTGTTCTCCTTGAAACCCGACGCGCAAGACAAAAGAAGCTAACTTTATGACATAGGTCTGTGATTCGCTATAATGCGCGACAATTTTCTCAAGAGTTAAAAAGTGACGATATGAATTCTCTGTTTGCCAGCACGGCGCGTGGGCTCGAAGAGCTGTTAAAAAGTGAGCTGGACGCGCTGGGCGCGCAGGATTTGCAAGTGGTGCAGGGAGGCGTTCACTACGAAGCCGACGATCGCGTCATGTACCAAAGCCTGATGTGGAGCCGTTTAGCATCACGCATCCTGTTGCCGCTGGGAGAGTTTGGCGTCTACAGCGACCTCGATCTCTATCTGGGTGTGCAGGGCGTGGACTGGCCGTCCATGTTCGGCAGCGACAAAACCTTTGTCGTCCATTTCAGCGGCACCAATGACTCGATTCGCAACAGCCAGTTTGGTGCGCTGAAAGTCAAAGATGCCATTGTGGACAGCTTTACCCGTAAGAATCTTGAGCGTCCCAATGTCGATCGTGAGCAGGCGGATATTCGTATCAACGTCTGGCTGAATGACGATCGCGCCAGCATCGCGCTGGATCTGAGCGGCAGTTCATTACATCAGCGTGGCTATCGCCAGCAGACCGGTCAGGCACCGTTAAAAGAGAATCTGGCGGCGGCGATTGTGCTGCGTTCTGGCTGGGAGCCATCCACCCCGCTGATCGATCCGATGTGCGGTTCAGGTACGCTGCTGATTGAAGCTGCGCTGATCGCCTGCGATCGTGCGCCTGGCCTGCTGCGCCGTCACTGGGGCTTTATGGCCTGGAGCCAGTTTAATGCTGCGCTGTGGCAGGACGTGAAAAACGAAGCGCATAATCGTGCCCGCACCGGCACGGAGAATACGCAGGCGCGCTTCTTTGGCTATGACACGAACGGCCGGGTGCTGGAGTGGGCGCAGGCGAATGCCCGCCGTGCGGGTGTGGAAGAGCTCTTTACCTTTGCACAGCAGGATCTGCTGAAGCTGACTAATCCGGTGGATGCGGCGGTTCACGGCACGGTGCTGAGCAACCCCCCCTACGGTGAGCGCCTGGAGAGCGAACCGGCGCTGATCGCGCTGCACAGTCAGCTTGGACGCCTGATGAAACAGCATTTTGGCGGCTGGAAGCTTTCCCTGTTCAGCGCCTCACCTGAGCTGCTGAGCTGCCTGCAGCTGCGCGCCGACCGTCAGTTTAAAGCCAAAAACGGCCCGCTGGATTGCGTGCAGAAAAACTATCAGCTCGCGGTGAACAGCAGCGAAAGCGCCGGACAGATTGCGGAAGATTACGCAAACCGTCTGCGTAAAAACGTGAAGAAGCTGGAGAAGTGGGCGCGTCAGGAAGGCATTGAATGCTACCGCATTTACGATGCCGATCTGCCAGACTACAACGTGGCTGTTGACCGCTACGCTGACTGGGTGATTATCCAGGAGTATGCGCCACCGAAAACCATCGATCCCAACAAAGCGCGTCAGCGCCTGTTCGATGTGATCAGTGCGACGCTCACCGTACTGGCGTTGCCTGCAGACCGTCTGATAATGAAAACCCGCGAACGCCAGAAGGGCAAAGCGCAGTATCAGAAGCTGAGTGAGAAGGGCGACTATTTCGAAGTTAAAGAGTTTAATGCGCGTTTCCTGGTGAACCTGACCGACTATCTCGATACCGGTCTGTTCCTCGACCACCGCATTGCCCGCAAAATGCTCGGTAATATGAGCAAGGGTAAAGATTTCCTGAATCTGTTTGCTTACACCGGCACCGCCAGTGTGCATGCCGGTCTGGGCGGGGCACGCTCGACCACCACGGTCGATATGTCACGCACCTATCTGGAGTGGGCGGAACGCAACCTGCGTCTCAACGGGCTGACCGGTCGTCAGCACCGTCTGATGCAGGCGGACTGCCTGAGCTGGCTGCATGAGAGTGATGAGAATTTTGACATGATCTTTATCGATCCGCCAACTTTCTCCAACTCCAAGCGTATGGAAGAGAGCTTCGACGTTCAGCGCGATCATATGATGCTGATGCGTAACCTGAAGCGCCTGCTGCGTCGCGGCGGCACCATCATGTTCTCCAACAACAAACGCGGTTTTAAAATGGACATGGATGGCCTGAAATCTCTGGGCCTGCAGGCGCAGGATATTACCCAGAAAACGCAGTCGCAGGATTTCGCGCGCAACCGACACATTCACAACTGCTGGCTGATCACACACGCCGGTAAGGAATAAGATTACATGTCATTAATCAGTATCCACGGCGCCTATCTCTCCTTCAGCGATGCGCCGCTGCTAGACAACACCGAACTGCATATCGAAGAGAACGAGCGCGTCTGTCTGGTCGGCCGTAACGGTGCAGGTAAATCCACCCTGATGAAGATCATCAATGGTGAACAGCCCCTGGATGATGGTCGCATTATTTATGAAACCGACCTGGTCGTGGCACGTCTGCAACAGGACCCCCCACGCAATATTACCGGTTCGGTCTATGACTTCGTGGCTGAAGGCGTTGAAGAGCAGGCAGAGCATCTGAAAGCCTATCACGCCATTTCCCATCTGGTGATGGACGATCCAAGCGATAAAAACCTCAACGAGATGGCGCGTCTGCAGAGCATTCTCGACCATCAGAATCTGTGGCAGCTGGAAAGCCGCATCCATGATGTGCTGGAGCAGATTGGCCTGAAGCCCGATACCGAGCTCTCATCGCTTTCGGGTGGCTGGCTGCGTAAAGCGGCGCTGGGCCGTGCGTTGGTGAGCAATCCGCGCGTTCTGATGCTGGATGAACCAACGAACCACCTGGATATTGAAACCATCGACTGGCTGGAAACCTTCCTAAAGAATTTCAGCGGCAGCATCGTCTTTATCTCCCATGACCGTTCGTTTATCCGCAACATGGCGACGCGGATCGTCGACCTTGACCGCGGCAAACTGGTCTCCTGGCCGGGCAACTACGATCAGTATCTGGCGGGTAAAGAGGAAGCGCTGCGCGTCGAAGAGATGCAGAACGCGGAGTTTGACCGCAAGCTGGCGCAGGAAGAGGTGTGGATCCGTCAGGGCATCAAAGCCCGTCGTACCCGCAATGAAGGTCGCGTGCGTGCGCTGAAAGCCCTGCGTCGCGAGCGTTCTGAACGCCGTGAAGTGATGGGCAAAGCGAACATGCAGGTGGGCGAAGCCTCCCGCTCGGGCAAAATTGTCTTTGAACTGGAAAATGTCGATTACGCGGTCGATGGCAAAGTGCTGGTGAAGGACTTCTCTTCCCAGGTGCAGCGTGGCGATAAGATTGCTTTGATCGGGCCAAACGGCTGCGGTAAAACCACACTGCTGCGCCTGATGCTGCAACAGCTTAAGGCCGATCATGGCCGCGTGCATTCCGGCACCAAGCTGGAAGTGGCCTACTTTGACCAGCACCGTGCGGAGCTGGACCCGGATCGCACCGTGATGGACAACCTGGCCGAAGGCAAGCAGGAAGTCCTGGTCAACGGCAAACCGCGCCACGTTCTGGGTTATCTGCAGGACTTCCTGTTCCACCCGAAACGGGCCATGACCCCGGTGCGCGCGCTCTCTGGTGGTGAACGTAACCGCCTGCTGCTGGCGCGTCTGTTCCTGCGTCC
Source organism: Pantoea sp. ARC270 (assembly GCF_003236725.1). Lineage (NCBI taxonomy): Bacteria > Pseudomonadati > Pseudomonadota > Gammaproteobacteria > Enterobacterales > Erwiniaceae > Pantoea > Pantoea sp. ARC270. The sequence continues at coordinate 80,498 of NZ_PUGA01000016.1, read as the reverse complement.
CAGCAACCTGATGATTCTCGATGAACCGACTAACGACCTCGACGTCGAAACGCTGGAACTGCTGGAAGAGCTGATTGATGGTTATCAGGGCACGGTACTGCTGGTCAGCCACGATCGTCAGTTCGTCGATAATACCGTGACCGAGTGCTGGATTTTCGAAGGGAATGGCGAGATTGGCACCTTTGTTGGCGGCTACCACGATGCACAACAGCAGCGTGCAGCCTACCGTCAGCACAAGGCCTCAGCCCCAGCCAGAGCGGCAACCAGCACCGCGAAGCCCGCCGCAGAGAAGAGCGAGGCGAAGCGTAACGTGAATAAACTCAGCTATAATCTGGCGCGTGAGCTGGAACAATTGCCGCAAAAACTGGAGCAGCTTGAAGCGCGCATCGGTGAACTGCAGGCGAAGATGAGTCATCCGGACTTCTTCAGTCAGCCACACGATCAGACGCAACCGGTGCTGGATAACCTTGCTCAGGCCGAGCAGGAGCTGGAAACCGCGTTTGCGCGATGGGAAGAGCTTGAGTCACTGAAAAACGGCGCGTAGGGCAGGGCTAACGGATGTGTTCAGCAGTGAAAACTAACGCGTGGATGCTCTGTCCACAGTGCGATTTAACGATCAGGCTGCCGGACATTCCCGTTGGCAGCCGGGCATCATGCCCGCGCTGCCACACTGCTCTGACGGCGAACTGGCATGAACCGCGTAAACGACCAACGGGCTACGCGCTGGCGGCGCTGTTTATGCTGGTGCTGGCGAACCTGTTTCCATTCGTCTCTATGAAGGTGGCCGGGCTGACCAGCCAGATCACCCTGATGCAGATACCCAGAGTGATGGTGTCGGAAGATTACAGCAGTCTCGCCACGCTGTTTCTGCTGTTCGTGCAGGCGGTTCCCGCCTTCTGCATGATAACCATCCTTTTGCTGGTCAATCCGATACCGTTACCCACGCCGCTCAGAGTCGGTCTCGCCCGAATCCTGTTTCATCTGCGCAACTGGGGCATGTCAGAAATCTTCATGGCTGGCGTGCTGGTCAGCTTCGTCAAGCTGATGGCCTATGGTGAAATCGGACTGGAAACCAGCTTCTGGCCCTGGGTTCTGTTCTGTCTGCTGCAGTTGCGTGCCTTTCAGTGCGTCGATCGGCGTGCGCTGTGGGATCGCCTCTCACCCCGACCCGCACTGCCGCATGCGCCCGAGGTGGGCGTCAGTGGCCTGGCGCAGGGCCTGCGATCCTGTCCCTGCTGCACCGCCATTCTGCCTGCGGATAAGCCCGTCTGTCCGCGTTGTGGCGTCCAGGCACAGGCCCGGCGTAAGCACAGCCTGCAGTGGACGCTGGCGCTGCTGCTCACCTCGGTGCTGCTCTACATTCCGGCTAACCTGATGCCGATTATGGTCACGGAGACGCTGGGCAGCGCCTATCCCTCCAATATCATGGCGGGGGTGATTGTGCTGTGGGCTGATGGCTCCTATCCGGTGGCGCTGGTGATCTTTATCGCCAGCATCATGGTGCCGACGCTGAAAATGCTGGCAATTGGCTGGCTCTGCTGGGATGCCAGCGGACGCGGACGGCGGGACAGCCACAAAATGCATAAGATTTATGAAGTGGTCGAGTTTGTTGGCCGCTGGTCGATGATCGACGTGTTTGTGATTGCCGTGCTCTCTGCGCTGGTGCGTATGGGGCAATTAATGAATGTGTATCCCGCGTGGGGGGCAGTTCTGTTTGCGATGGTGGTGATCATCACCATGATCGCTGCCATGACCTTTGACCCGCGATTACTCTGGGATCGTGCACGTGAAAACACAATGAAGGAGTCGCGCCTTGACGGAAACTAACCACGGCCATGCAAAGGTGGAACAGATTAAGCGCTGGTCGCCGGTCTGGATTGTCCCCATCGTCACGCTGCTTATCGGCGGATGGATCCTCTTCTATCACTTCAGCCATCAGGGGCCGGAAGTGACATTAATTACCGAAAACGCTGAGGGCATTGTGGCAGGTAAAACCACCATTAAAAGCCGCAGCGTGGATGTCGGTGTGGTGGAAAGCGCGGTGCTAAGCGACGATCTCCATCATGTGGAAATTAAAGCGCGCCTGAACGCGGGCATGGACAAGCTGCTGCACAGCGACAGCGTGTTCTGGGTCGTGAAACCGCAGGTGGGCCGTGAAGGTATCAGCGGCCTTGGCACGCTGTTGTCAGGCGCCTACATCGAACTGCAGCCCGGCACGAAAAACCAGGCACCTGAGCAGTACAAGCTGCTGGATGCTCCGCCGCTGGCGCCACCGGATGCCAAAGGGATCCGCATCATACTGGACAGCAAAAAAGCCGGTCAGCTTAATCCGGGCGATCCGGTTCTGTTCCGCGGCTACCGGGTCGGTACAGTGGAAACCAGTTCGTTTGACACCGATAAACGCATGATGACCTATCAGTTGTTTATCGCCGCGCCTTACGACCGCCTTGTGACCACCAATGTGCGTTTCTGGAAAGACAGCGGCATCGCCGTGGATATGTCCGCGTCAGGCATGCGGGTCGAAATGGGATCGCTGACCACGCTGTTCAGTGGCGGCGTCAGTTTCGATGTGCCGGATGGCTGGGATCTGGGTGAAGCGGCGACAAATCATGCCAACTATCATCTGTTTGACGATCAGCGCAGCATCCAGGATTCGCTCTACACCAATCACGTCGACTATGTGCTCTTCTTCTCAGACTCCATTCGCGGTCTGCAGGCGGGTGCACCGGTTGAATTCCGCGGCATTCGCCTCGGTACCGTGTCACAGGCACCGCTGATGAAAGCGGGTCTGGATCAGGCACTGAACAACGATTACCGCGTTCCGGTGCTGATTCGCATTGAGCCGGATCGCTTTATCAGCCGACTGGGCGAGAATTTCGATCTGGAGCAGCATCTGCAGGATGGGAAGAAACGTGGCCTGCGTGCCACGCTGAAAACCGGCAACCTGCTGTCGGGTGCGCTCTATGTCGATCTCGACTTCTATGACAATGCGCCAGCCTACAAAGGCCCGCAGAAAGTCTCAGGCTATGAAGTGATCCCAACCGTCAGCGGCGGACTGAGCCAGATTCAGCAGAAACTGATGGCGGCCCTGGATAAGATCAACAGCCTGCCTCTGAACGGCATGGTCAATGAAGCGACCGGTACGCTGAAAGAGAGTCAGAAGACGATGCGCGATCTGCAGCGCACTATCGACAATATCAACAAAGTGACCGCCAGTCCGGCAATGAAGACCCTGCCGGAAGATCTGCAGCAGACGCTGCGTGAGCTGAATCGCAGCATGAAAGGACTGCAGCCCGGTTCGCCTGCTTACAGTAAGCTGGTCGGGGATATGCAACGACTGGATCAGGTGCTGCGTGAACTTCAGCCGGTACTGAGGACACTCAACACCAAGAGCAATGCGCTGGTATTTGAGGCGAAACCGGGACAGGATCCCCAGCCGAAGAGGGCGAAACAGTGAAAAAAGGATTGATACTTTGTGCCGCGCTGGTGATGAGCGCATGCAGCAGCAGCGTTGACAATACCTGGTATCAGCTGCCCTCCGGGGCGGCTTCCATGCAGGTCAGCAGCAGCCAGATGAACGAAGCTCAGCCGATGCTGTGGGTGCAGCAGGTGACGGTGCCGGATTATCTGGCCGGTAACGGGCTGGTCTACCAGACCAGTGACGTCAAATATGTCATTGCCGCCAACAACCTCTGGGCCAGTCCGCTTGATCAGCAGCTGCAGCAGACGCTGATCACCAATCTGAGCAAGGCGCTGCCTGGGCGGCTGGTAGCCGGATCGCCGCTGGGCGCGCAGCACGACACGCTGAATGTGACTATTACAGGCTTTCAGGGGCGCTACGACGGCAAGGCGATTGTCAGCGGTGAATGGACGCTGGAGCATCAGGGCCGTCTGACCAAACAGGCATTTAATATTGTCCTGCCGCAGACTGAAGATGGCTACGATGCCATGGTCAGAACGCTGGCCACCGGCTGGCAGCAGACGGCGCAGCAGATCGTCAATAGTGTGGTTGCGCTAAATTAAGAATATTATGAATAAATAAGCTAAGCCCCTGATGAAATGTCGCGATATAACGGCATGATTCAGGGGCTTTTTATTAGCTCAATCAGGGCGATAGTGTTGCCGTCTCCATCACAAAACCGCGCTTTCTTTTCCGATTAAGGTCACATTTATGACAGTGGCATGAAGATTGCGCATTGATCTTTAGGTGCGCAGGGGGTAGAACGTAAGAGTGGTTGAACATTAATTCACCACTTTTCTTTCCACCAGATTCCACAGACCTTACATGAGGGACACGGAGTATGAAGAGACAGAAACGAGACCGCCTCGAACGCGCCCATTCACGTGGTTATCAGGCAGGCATTACTGGACGCTCAAAAGAGATGTGTCCGTATCAGTTGATTGACGCTAAGTCTCACTGGTTGGGAGGTTGGCGACAAGCCATGGAGGACAGGTCGGTAGCAGCATAACCGGATGTCACTGAAAAAGGAAAATAACCTCCGCCTGGCGCGGAGGTTTTTGTTTCTGTGCAGAATGCTCAGAATGCCGCGGTGTCTTTGAACAGACCCACTTTGAGATCGCTGGCGGTGTAGATCAGATTACCGTCAACCAGCACTTCGCCATCTGCCACGCCCATCACCAGCTTGCGGTTGATCACGCGTTTGAAATGAATGCGGTAGGTGACTTTCTTCGCGTCCGGCAGGACCTGACCAGTGAATTTCACTTCACCCACGCCCAGCGCACGACCTTTACCTTCGCCGCCCAGCCAGCCCAGATAGAAACCTACCAGCTGCCACATGGCATCCAGACCCAGGCAGCCTGGCATCACCGGATCGCCGATAAAGTGGCAGCCGAAGAACCAGAGATCGGGATTGATATCCAGTTCTGCTTCAACAAAGCCTTTGTCATATTTGCCGCCGTCTTCGGTCATTTTGACCACGCGGTCCATCATCAGCATGTTGCCGGAAGGAAGCGGCGGACCATTTTCGCCAAACAGTTCACCACGACCTGACAGAATCAGATCTTCTTTGGTATAGGATTCGCGTTTATCTACCATGTTTTCAATAAGCCTTGTTTTAGTGAATCACGAATATTAGCGAACAGTTGTACGCTGAGCAAATCGGATTAACGCTGGTTGAACCAGTTAAGCCAGCGCAGCGCCCAGGGACGTTGCGGGACATTCGGCTGGTTGAACAGGCTGATGCGTTCCTGGATGGTGTGCAGCAGGCAATCGCCCTCGCCATCCTCCGTACGCCATATTTTGCCGGTCAGCAGTGGCAGCGCCTCATCAGCACGTTCTACAGCCCAGATGTGGAAACGGCCCTGTTCTACCGCACTGACCACTGCCTGGCTGAGGCTGAGATGACGCACATTACAGGCCGGGATAATGACGCCCTGCTGGCCGGTCAGTTCACGCTGATGGCAGATCTCGAAGAAACCTTCAATCTTCTCATTCAGGCCGCCTACCGGCTGGACGTTGCCGAACTGATCAACCGATCCGGTGACGGCAATCTGCTGATTGATTGGCTGGTTAGCCAGCGCGCTGATCAATGCACAGAGCTCGGCCAGAGAGGCGCTGTCGCCATCAACTTCAGAGTATGACTGCTCAAATACCATCGACGCTGAGAAGGGCAGTTGCTGATCGAGCTCCAGCTCTGCGATCAGGTAAGCCTGCATGATCATCATGCCTTTAGCATGGATATTGCCGCCTAGCTCCGCCTTACGCTCAATATCCATGAACTCCCCATCACCGGGGTGAACGACGCAGGTAATCCGTGTCGGATCGCCCCAGGCGCGGGGATGGCCAGGATATTCAACGACCGAGAGGCCGTTGATCTGACCGACCACTTCGCCTTCGGTTTCAATCAGAATCTGTCGCAGCAGGATTTCATCCCGCATCCGCTCATTGAGATAGTTCTCACGCCATAAGCGGGCTTCCAGTGCGTCGCGAAGCGCTTCGGCATTGAGCGTGTCACCCATCAGGGCTGACTCGCGCATCTGGCGCTGCAGCCAGCGCGGACAGAGGGGCAATGTCTCCTGATCGCCGCTATAGCGGACACCCTCTTTAATCAGTTCCGGCCAGAAGTCCGCTTCCGGAACCGGCAGACCCGCCTGACGCGCCAGCTCTTCGTTCCAGCGACACCAGGCCAGCATGTCATCTTCATCCAGAATCTGAATGTTCTCTTCAAATTCGGTATAAATCGCCATTTCATGCGCTTCAGGATCGAGCTCCTGAAAATCGGCCAGCACCTCGCGGTCTCCGCACAGCACCAGATTCAGCCTGAGCGGCACAGGCGGAACAGAGACGGGCAGGGGCCGGCGCTCATCCTGGGAAGTCCACTCCACGTAGCCCTGCTCAATCGCTTTTTTCAGGCGCAACCAGAGGATCGGCTGGGTCATCAGGCTTCGCAGTGAGAGCACCAGCGTACCGCCATTGGCGCGATGGATCAGGCCCGGCTCAGGCTGGAGGCGATCTTTATACTGGCGTACGCAGCCAAACAGCTGCTCCATCTCAACCCATTCAGCAAAATGAATGCCACCCTGACTGGTGAACGGGCGCTGAGGATCGGAGGGCGGCTGGAGCGTGATAGTGTCACCCATGATATGGTAATCACCGCCGTACAGCGTGGTACTGTCGGGCATCACCCGCTGTGCGGCCTGGGCAATGAAGGTCAGATAATCGCGATTCTCCTGGCTTCGAACCAGCAGTAACGGGAATCCCTGCGACTGATGATGTAAATGCGCCAGCGCATTCAGCAACCGGGGCTGTACCGTTGCCAGAGCATCAGTTTCTTCATCAGCAATTCGGGAGAAAACGGATTGGTATGGTGCGCTATCCGGCTGTAAGGTCTGCCACGTAAGTTGGGTGCTGGTCAAAATAATCGCATTTATCTGTTTTAAGAAAAGCGAGATTATACAGGATTCACCCTGGTTAAGCACTGCAGACTTCCTGGCGAAGTTGTGAAGCTGACAGCATGTTTTTCGTTGCTGCATCCGGGAAAAAAGCTGTTATTCTTAGCTCGTTACGTGATCACGATGAGATTCCGATGAAATACCAGCAACTCGAAAATCTTGAAAGTGGATGGAAGTGGAAATACCTGGTGAAAAAACATCGGGAAGGTGAACTGATCACGCGTCACCTTGAATTGAGTGCGGCGCAGGCGGCAGTCGATAAACTGCTGGCGATGGAAAATAATCCGGTGACGGTGAATGAATGGATTGCTGAACATATCCATGCCGATCTTGATAACCGGCTGAAACAGACCATTCGCGCACGGCGGAAACGCCATTTTAATGCAGAACATCAGCATACCCGAAAAAAATCGATCGACCTGGAGTATCTGGTCTGGCAGCGACTGGCCGGACTGGCACAGCGGCGCGGCTGTACCCTCTCTGAGACCATTGTTCAGCTGATCGAGGATGCGGAACGTAAAGAGAAATATGCTACGCAGATGTCGAGTCTGAAGCAGGACCTGCAGGAGATTCTGGGTAAATCAGGTTCAGAGAACGACTAGCCGGGCAGGTGGAGCAGGGTGGCCAGCTCCGAACATCCCTTTATTACCGGCATAAAAAAACCCCGCCTGAGCGGGGTTTTTTATTACGTGTTAACTTAAGCCTGTGGCTGAGTTACAACGTCTTTGATGCCTTTAACGTCGATTTCTACGCGACGGTCCGGCGCCAGGCAGTCGATCAGGGCGTTACGGCCTTTCACGCTGTCACAGGTGTTACCGGTAACTGGGTTAGATTCACCCATGCCACGTGCAGAGATCTTGTTAGAAGGGATACCTTTAGAAACCAGGTAATCTACGACTGACTGAGCACGTTTCTCAGACAGTTTCTGGTTGTACTGCTCTGAACCGATACGGTCAGTGAAGCCCAGTACAACAACGGAACCATCTTTAGGATCCATTGAGCTCAGCTGGCTGTACAGCTGATCCAGAGCCTGCTGGCCTTCTGGCTTCAGGGTCGCTTTGTTGAAGGTGAACAGAACGTCAGACTTCAGAGTGAAACGCTTGGTTTCAACAACGGGTGCTGGAGCTGGGGCCGGAGCCGGAGCCGGTGCAGCGACGTCATCCTGACCGAAGCGGTAAGAAACGCCTACGCTCAGCAGGCCGTTGTCTGGACGTGCGCCAACGGTCTGTGCATCACCGATGTTGTTAACCCACTGGTAGTCCAGGCGGGTAGCCCAGTTTTTGGTCAGTGCATATTCAACACCTACAGCAGCCAGCGGAGATACGCCGGTGTCGTGGTCGCTGATGCGGCCATTAGTTGGGTTAGTCTGAGTTGAATCTGCACGCCATACCATGCCGCCCAGACGGGTGTACACGTCCAGATCGTCATAGATTGGGTAGCTCAGTTTAGCTGCCAGCTGAACGCCCTGCGCTTTGAATGCGCCGTTAGTCACGGTGCCTTTGTTAGGCATGCGACCCAGCCAGTCATAGCCCAGCTCGAAACCCAGGTATGGGTTTGCCTGATAACCAACGAACGCACCTGCGCCCAGCTGGCTTTCATGAGTTGGACCGTTGTTGTTCTCATAACCGTTACCGTAGTAACCAGTGTCGTGATACTGAGACCAGCCCAGTTTAGCACCGGTGTACCAGGTGTCATCTTTAGGAGCGGCCTGCGCTACGGTAGCGAAGCCAGCCAGTGCCACTGCAATTGCGATAGCTGTCTTTTTCATTTTGCGCCTCGTTATCATCCAAATAGGCAATGAGCAAAAAGGTTGCTCTTGGTTTAAATCCTTCGCCGGGTCAAAACGCTCGCTTATGACTCTACCGCAAAAAAACGGAGGTTATTGAGCACCCTGGCGAGATAAAGTCTACAACGAGATTGGAAACTTACAAGTATGATGTGAGGCGCTTCTGTAAAAAAACAGCGATTTATACACAATTTCTAACAATTAGCCTGGTAGTATTGTCGCGGCAGCAAGCCTGAAAAACCTGCTAAACCATTGTCAATGCTCGAACTAACAGAATCAGTGGTTTAGCGACGACAGATAAGAAAAATAGCTTGAGAAACTTCTTATTTTTACTTAATGAAACAAATCCGACTGAATTTTTATGGGGTTTTGTGGTCTGAGAGGCGCTTCCGAAGTCCCGCCTGAACGCAAAATCAGCCCCAGCGCTTCACCCTCTGCTGCCGCATTTTCCAGTTGACGACGCTCATCTTCATCCAGCTCGTAGGGGATCCATGCCAGTACCACGCTGTAATTGCCTGTGCGTAACGCCCTGACCATCGCCTCAACCGCATTCAGTCGTTCTGAATCGGCGATGTGCATGCTTTTATTCAGCGGTAATCCCGATTCCTGTAGCCAGGCGCGATTCAGCTTATGCGCGGGGGTTAACCACAGCTGCCAGCGTGACTGCTGACTCAATTGCTGCAATAACGGTAGCAGTAACATCTGCATCATTCCGGGCTGCTCACTGTAACGTAACTCTGTAATTCCACCAGGCTGAGCCGCCGGAACAGAAGATGACGCATAACGATGAGCATAGCGTGCATTATCAGGATGTTGGGTTCGCATAAGTTAATCACCAGCAGTTGACTGTATGAATATACAGTACTGTCATCCTGGATAAAGATCAACCCAAATTTCTGAAAACGCCTCGCAAAAACGCGACAAGATTAGGCGAACCACTATTTATTCGTTGAACCCGCTTACGCTTTTTCCTATCTTCTAATTGCCTGATACCCAAGGCAATTTACGGTCTGTTTCTGACATGGAGGTGGTGCAATGAAAAAGGTGAATCCGGTTGTAGAGCGCTCCAGAGCGCATCTGGCCCCACTGGGAGCCATTGAGTCCCGTACCCAGTTCGGCGGGTATGCACTGGCGGTTGAGAGTGTGGTTTTCGCGTTAATTAATCAGGGTGAGCTCTACCTGCGCGCCAGTGAACCCCTGCAGGCGTACATCACCGATCGGCCTCTGCAGCCGCTGGTGTTTCGCAAGCGGGGTAAGCTGGTCAGTCTCAATTACTACCGCGTCGATGAGACGTTATGGCGCGATCCTGAGCATCTGCTGGCGCTCTCCGCCGCCTCACTGGAAACGGCGCAGCTGGAGCTGCAGGACAGGCAGGGTTCACCGCGACTCAAAGATCTGCCCAACCTCAGTGTCCGTCTGGAGATGATGTTGTATGACGCGGGTATCATGAGCGTCAACCATCTTTACCAGATGGGGGCCAAACAGTGCTGGCTGAAGCTGAAAGCCATCAACCAGCACGTCGGATTTCAGACATTGCTGGCGCTGCAGGGCGCAATCACCGGTCATCATGCTGCTGCACTGCCGCAGGCAACCCGGGCCGAGCTGAACGCCTGGTTTCAGCGCACGCTGTTATCTGACACAGCGCCCGGAAGCAGCAAAGGTTAGTCGGCAAGTAGCGTGCGGCGCAGGCGAGCCATTTCAGGCATCAGTGCCACCAGCAGACCGAGTTGCTGGAGCACCAGTGGCGCACGCGTGTCTGCATCTGCAGCCAGCTGGCTGATGCGCTGAGCTAACGGCTGGCGCATCGCCTCTGCCTGTTCATCACTGACCACCTCCGTCTGCAGCACATCCTCCACGTAGCAGACGGTGTCATCCAGCAGCGTCAGCAGTGCCGGATCGCTGATCTTATCGCGGTGGGCACCCAGCGCAGAGATATAACTCAGAAACGAGTGGTTAGAACAGAGCAGCTGAAAAGCGGATTCACGCAGTTTCTGGCTGGTGCGACTTTCACTGCTCATATTTGACACCACCGACGCCAGCTCAGCATCGGCATTGTGCGCATCACGACGCGCAATGCGATAGGCGAGTCGGTTGTCTTTGCCCTGATGATACTGCTCCATGATGGCGTCAAGATAACGACAGTTCGCCTGCAGAGTCCGTTCTGCCACGGCCGGTAACTGACGGAACCGCCAGTCAGGCCAGATAAAGGCCACAGCCAGCCAGGCCAGCCCACAGCCCAGTAAGGTATCTACCACCCGTGGCAGGGCGACCTCAAATCCTTCACCTAACAGATTGAAGCAGAGCAGCACCAGCAGCGTAATAAACAGCGTGGCCTGCGCATACTGGACCTGTCTGAAGGCAAAAAAGAGCACGCCGGAGATAACGATCAGGATTAACTGACCTTCTATGGAGGGCACCAGCCATAAAACGGGCAGGCCAATCGCAATACCGGCCAGCGTCCCGCCGATACGCAACGCCAGGCGTCGCTGCGTTGCATTGTAGTTAGGCTGACAGACAAACAGACTGGTCAGCAGAATCCAGTAACCGCGTTCCAGTCCGGTCACCTGAATAAAACCGTAGCCGATACAGAGCACCACAGACATCCGGACAGCATGCCGGAACAGCGCCGACGCGGGCGTGAGATGTCGGCTGAAGCGCAGCCGGATATCGCTCCAGCCACTCAGCCCTTCACGCGAAAGCAGATTGTCGCTGTGCTGAGTGTCTTCCCCTGACAGGGTCTGTTCAGATTCAATCGAGGCGAGTTGAGCGTCAATGGCACGCAGATTACGCAGCAGCCAGAAGAGCGCACGCGTATGGGCGGCTTCCGGTTCACGCTGCTCCAGACGCTCTATGGCTTTCTGCAGACGTTCAAACGCGCGCTCAAACCGGCTGTCATGCACCCATCTTTCGCGCATCAGGATGCAATGCGCCAGCTGCCGACACGCCTGAGCCTGCATATTCAGCAGTCGCTGGAAGCGAAACAGAATTTCGTTATAGCGCCAGTCACCCCGCAGCAGGTGATATTGCAGGTGAGATGAGCTGGCCCGTTCATGAATGTCCTGCGCCACAAAGTAGTAGTGGAGGCTGCGGCGGGTTCCGCGTGAGCCGCGATCGCCGCGCAGACGACTCTGCAGCGTGGTTTTGGTCAGGTTGAGCTGGGCCACTAACTGGCTGTTGACCATTGCCGCCTCCACAAAGGCGGCATCATCCTGTTCACCCGCATCCGGGTCGAACAGATTCGCTTTCGCATCCAGATAACGCGCCAGTTGTGAAAAACTGCCGGCCAGCTGCTCCTGCACCGGTCGCACCGGGAACATCAGGTGACCCAGCAGTGTCAGCAGGTTGTACCAGAGCGCGCCGACCAGCAGCAGGATCGGCTGCATGTACCACTGACTGAACAGCCCGATGCCAAGCATGGTGTAGACCGCAATCAGCAGCGCGCCAAAGGCGATCGTCGCGTAACGCTGACCCAGCGCCCCCAGCAGAATAAAACCCCAGGTTGAGATCGCGAGGCCAGCGATAAAGGCCAGAGGCCAGGGAAACAGTAACTCGACGGAAACCGAGGCGATGCAGAAGCAGAGCAGGGTAATCAGCAGATTCTTCAGGCGGCCCGCCAGACGATCATCGAGATCGGCCAGCGCCGCCGCTACCACACCCAGCGTCAGCGGGATGGTCCACTCAATCTGGTGCAGCCACCAGGGAATGGCGGCGCATCCGCTCAGCGCAAACAGGATGCGCAGCAGATAGCGCCAGGCGCTGTTAAACAGATATTTGCGCCAGCCCGGCAGCGTAGCTGACATCATATTAATAGCGGCGGGCATTGGCTTCGCGCGCAGCCTGCGCCTCTTCCACTGACACCACCCGGCGTCCAACCGGCCAGAGTGCTATCGCGGCGATCTTGAAGTTAGCCAGCCCGACCGGAATGCCGATGATACTGATGCACTGCACAATCCCGACAGAGATATGGGAAAGGCAGAGCCACCAGCCCAAGAAAATCAGCCAGAAAATATTCAGAAAGGTTCCGCCGGTGTTCATGATGTGGCTTTTGTTTTCAGGGCGAAGCACGTCCACATGCACCGCCTCGTTACCAAATGGCAGCAGCGAGAGTTTGGTAATTTCCCAGCAGGAGCGGGTCAGCGGCAGGGTAAAAATCAGTACGATGCTGATCAGGGTGGCAAACAGCCAGCTCAGGGTGGTGAAAAAACCGCCCAGGACAAAATTAAGAACGTTTAAGACGGTGCGCATGATCTTCTTTTCCTTTTGCATTCCGCAAGATGTGACGCCAAGTTTAGCCTGTTTTAAGGCTGGAGCGCCAAGGGTCTGACAGGTAAACTTCCCCGAATCCTATTCTCTGACGTGAGTGTCGGCGTGGAACTGAAAGCAACTTCGATGGGCAAACGACTTGCCCGGCATCCCTATAATCGTGTCCGTCTGATGGCAGCGGGCGTCGAAGTCAGTGGCGATAAGCATGAGTACCTGATCCCTTTTAATCAGTTGCTGGATATCGCCTGCAAACGCGGCGTGGTGTGGGGCGAACTGGAATTTTTGCTGGCTGATGAAAAAGTGGTGCGGCTGCATGGCACGGAATGGCAGGAAACGCAGCGCTTTTATCACTACCTGCTGCAGGCCTGGCAGAGCTGGAGCCTGGAGATGAGTGCGGTGTGCCGCGACGTACTGCAGACCCTGCGTGATGACATTGAGGCATTCAGTGCGCAGGATCGCTGGCTGAACCGGCATGAACTGCAGGCGCTGAAAAACACCATTATTCAGCAGTTCGATGCGTTGCCGTTGCCGCTCTCCCGGCTGAAGGATTTTGCTGACTGTAGTGAAAACCAGGCTTTCTGTCAGCGCTGGCTGGAGCAGGGCGAGGCGGCCCTGCGGCAGCGAAACCGTGACTGGACCGCCGCAATGCTGACCCGCTACCGGGCATTCTTCGACACGGTCGAGAGTACGCCTCTCAATCAATCGCAATGCGAGGCGGTAGTCAACGGCGAAAATTCACTGCTGGTGCTGGCGGGCGCCGGGAGCGGTAAAACCTCCGTGCTGGTGGCGCGTGCGGGCTGGTTAATGCAGCGCAATCTCGCCAGCGCCGATCAAATTCTGCTGCTGGCCTTTGGCCGACAGGCTGCAGAAGAGATGAACGCCCGTATCCAGTCGCGGCTGTCAGCCAGTGATATTCAGGCGCGAACCTTCCATTCTCTGGCCCTGCATATTATTCGTGAAGGCAGCAATAAGCAGCCGGTCATCAGCAAGCTGGAGAGCGATGCCGATGCGCGTCGTGCACTGCTGATTCAGGAATGGCGGCAGCAGTGTCATGAAAAAAAGGCCCAGGCCAACGGCTGGCGCCAATGGCTGCGTGACGAGCTGGAGTGGGAGGTGCCGGAGGGGCCATTCTGGGAGGATGACAAACTGGCTAAGCGCCTGGCGTCACGACTCGAACGCTGGCTGGGTCTGATGCGCATGCATGGCGGCGCGCAGGCCGCGATGATCGCAGAGGTGCCTGAAGAGGTGCGCGATCTGTTCAGCAAACGTATCAGGCTGATGGCTCCACTGCTGAAAGCGTGGAAGAGTGCGTTAAAAGAGGAGGGCGCGGTCGATTTTTCGGGGCTGATTCATCAGGCGATTGCTCTGCTGGAAAAAGGGCGCTTTATCAGCCCCTGGAAACACATTCTTGTGGATGAGTTTCAGGATATCTCACCGCAGCGCGCCGCCTTGCTCAGCGCTTTACGCCAGCAGAACAGGCGCACCGCCCTGTTTGCCGTTGGCGATGACTGGCAGGCCATCTACCGCTTCAGCGGTGCAGAGATGACGCTGACGACGGCGTTTCATCACTACTTTGGTGAGGGTGACCGCTGTGTGCTGGATACCACTTACCGCTTTAACGATCGCATCGGCGACATCGCGAACCGCTTTATCCAGCAGAATCCGCAGCAGCTGACGAAGCCGCTTAACAGCATCACCAAAGGGAATAAAAAGTCGATTTCACTGCTGGCGGACGATCAGCTGGAGCCGTTGCTGAATAAACTCAGCGGCTATGTAAAGCCTGATGAGCGCATCCTGCTGCTGGCGCGCTATCACTACCTGCGACCGGATGTGCTGGACAAAGCCAGAACCCGCTGGCCGAAACTCAATCTGGAATTTATGACCATCCATGCCAGTAAAGGCCAGCAGGCGGACTACGTCATTCTGCTGGGGTTGCAGCAGGGCAAAGAGGGCTTTCCGGCGAACGTGCGCGAATCGATTATCGAACAGGGCCTGTTACCGCAGCCGGAAGCGTTCCCGGATGCAGAAGAGCGCCGCCTGGCCTACGTCGCTCTGACACGGGCGCGCCAGCAGGTTTTTCTGCTGTTTGATAAAAGCGCGCCGTCACCCTTTGTCGGGCACTTCCGTGAACTGGGCGTGCCGGTGTTGCGTAAAGCCTGAGTTACTTCAGCCGTCCGGCCAGATAGCGCGCATAGTCAGGGATCATGATCTCGCTGCTTTGCGCAAACAGCGGCGACTGAATAATAAAATCTGCGGTAGAGCGATTGGTGGCGACCGGGATATTCCATACGGTTGCCAGACGCAGCAGCGCTTTGACATCGGGATCGTGGGGTACCGCATTGAGCGGGTCCCAGAAAAAGATCAGCGCATCTATCTTTCCTTCGGAAATCAGCGCACCTACCTGCTGGTCGCCGCCCATCGGGCCGCTCAGCATGGCCGTGACATTCAGGCCGGTGTCACGGTTGATCAGATTCCCGGTGGTGCCGGTCGCATAGAGGATATGGGATTCCAGTGCAGGCTGATTCTGTTTAACCCACTCAAGCAGAGCGGCTTTGCAATGGTCATGGGCGACCAGTGCGATATGTTTTTGTTTGCCAAGGGTACGGGTAGTCTGCTCCACAAACGTCTCCATTCAGGGTCATGCGGAAAAAGCGATAGCGCGAGTTTACCTCTGCGCTTTCAGCGCTATCAACTGGTGCGCAGCATTTTGACCAGCGTCAGAAACTGCTGACGCGTCGCTTCGTCAAAGCGCTGAAACCAGCGGTGAAGTGAGGGATGCTCCGCTTCAGTCCAGTCGAGATCGGCGGTCAGACTGACCGCAGAAGGCGTCTCAGAGGCCGAATGGGCAAAACGAGGCACAGAGGCGATCTGACCGGTGCGATTGTAGTTCACCATCGCTTTTTCCATGTCGACAGCGGGTGCGGCAGGCAGACGATCGCGCAGGCTGGTGATTTCGTTCCCTTTCTCATCCACCAGCAGGAAATTCAGGCTGCGATCGAAGTGATAGAGCTCGCGTTTTGTCTCCAGCGCAGGCAGCCGGATGGTAATGGTTTTAGCCACGGCAGTGAAGGTGACGATCATCGGCACCGATTGATAGGCGAGCGTGCTCTCTTTCTGACCTTTTCGTTGCTGCTCTACCCGAAACAGAAACTGATGCTGACCCCGGTCCAGTTCTAAACTGTCTGCGCCCTTGAGGAGCGAGCCTGAAATCTTACGGCCATCCAGCACCAGCAGATCGATTTGCGGATCGAGCTTTAACGTGATGGCAGAACAGGACGCCGAAACGAGGAGAGCGACCCACCCCATTACAGCCAGCGACAGCTTCATTTCAACTCCGGTAACTGATGACACACAGGATTATGTGTAGCAAATTCTTACATTATGGCAGTGAGTTTACATTTAAACATATTTAATCGTGCGCTGGCTCAATTAATTACGTCACTGACTTAACCGTTCGGGGGTGTGCCCATCTACACTCAACTCTGGCCTGAAAGGAGATAACGATGAACGACCAGACAATTCGCGAGGTGCTGACCCGCACCCAACGCATCGCCTTAGTCGGGGCAAGCGATCGCCCTGAGCGTCCCAGCTACGGCGTGATGAAATATTTGCTTGATCGGGGGTATGACGTGATTCCGGTCAGCCCGAAGCTGGCGGGCAAGACGCTGCTGGGGCAGCAGGCGTATGCCAGCCTGGGAGATGTTCCGGGCCATATTGATATGGTGGATGTATTTCGCAATTCTGAAGCCGCGTGGGGCGTCGCCCAGGAGGCGATTGCGGTGGGCGCAAAAACCCTGTGGCTGCAGCTGGGTGTGATTAATGAGCAGGCGGCCGTACTGGCACAGGATGCGGGTATGACGGTGATTATGGATCGCTGTCCGAAGATTGAGATTCCGCGGCTGGGGATCACGCGCTGAGAAGAGACATGTGGCGGCAGAGGGTGCCGCCACAGATTAATGTCGCAGATGAGGCGCCTGAAGCTGCTGACGCACTGAGGCCGCCAGTTCATCCATTGAGGGCTGCTCAGGGTGTTCAACGCTGGTTTCGCCCGAAAGCTGAATCTCAGCAACATAGGTATGCACCTGATCGCCTTCTTCATCTTCCATCACGACATGATACCAGGGGGCCGAACGCATCTTCTCTTCCGCGCCAACCTCTTCAATTTTAGGCTCATCTAACGAGTACTCAGGATCAACATCAACAATAACGCCCAGTACGCCGGACAAACGATGACGAACCTGCTGACCAATACCAAATTTACTGGCAATCATAGTGACCTCCGAAAAAAAGCTCTCTTTCCAATATGGGGGCAGGAGCCAATTTTTCAAGTCACATGACGCGGCAGGCGAAACCTTTCAGGTAGAGTCCCTCCGGGTAGCTGGCGATCACCGGATGATCCGCTGCCTGACGGAACTGCTCAATAAACTGCACCTCGCGGCCGGCATCCAGTGCGGCATCGGCAATGATCTTCTGGAACAGTTCAGTGGCCATCAGACCGGAGCAGGAGAAGGTCAGCAGAACACCACCGGGATTCAGCAACTGAATGGCGAGCATGTTGATATCTTTATAGCCGCGACAGGCACCCATCAGCTGACTTTTGTTTTCGACGAACTTCGGCGGATCCATAATGATCAGATCAAATTTCTCCCCACTGTCACGATAGCGACGCAGCAGTTTGAAGACATCATCACGCTCAAAGCGCGCGCGGGAGAGGTCGAGTTCATTCAGTTCGACGTTCTGACGTGCCACATCCAGCGCTTCCTGCGAAGTATCAACGCTGATCACCTCTTTACAGCCGCCCATCAATGCCGAGACGGCGAATCCACCGGTATAGGAGAAGCAGTTAAGTACGCGGGCATCCTGAGCGTAACGGCGGGTGGCGAGACGGCTGTCTCGCTGATCGAGGTAGTAGCCGGTTTTATGGCCGCCCTGGATATCAACCAGCAGCTTCATGCCATGCTCAGTAATCGGCAGCAGAGACGGCGGCAGTTCGCCGGTAATCGTGCCCTGCGTCAGTTCCAGACCCTCTTTCTTCCGCACGGCGACGTCGGATCGGTCATAGACAGCACAGCCGGGGAAACATTGCTGCAGGGCAGTAATGATCGCCGCACGCTGATATTCGGCTCCAGCGGAGAGCAGCTGCAGAACAAAAAAATTGCCAAAGCGATCAATGGTGACGCCCGGTAAACCATCAGATTCACCGGCGATCAGACGATAGCTGTCCAGGCCGTCGCGCGCTGCCAGCCATGTGCGCCACTGCTGCGCCTGCTCAAAACGGCGCACAAAGAAGGCGATATCGATGGATTCATCGGCCTGCCAGCTCCAGACACGGGCGCGAATCTGTGACTGAGGAGAATAGGCGGCGCGCGCCAGCCATTTGCCGTTACTGTCACACACGTCAATGGTTTCACCCAGTTGCGCTTTACCTTCCAGACGCGCGACAGCGCCTGAAAAGACCCAGGGATGGCGACGGAGCAGGGACTTTTCACGTCCCTTTGCGAGAATCAATCTGACTGTCATAGTTTGCTATGCTTACCTGAAAAAATGAGGTGCCATTGTCCGGTGGATAACGGGAAATTGCAACGAACAGCAGCAGGAGGGCAGTATGTCAGCAGCCTGTTTTAAAGCATGGGTTTATGGCCGCGTGCAGGGCGTCGGATTCCGTTACAGCACCCAGGCCGAAGCCCGCGCGCTGAGCGTACTGGGCTATGCGCGCAACCTGGAGGATGGCAGTGTCGAAGTGCTGGCCTGGGGCGAGGCGGAAAAGGTCGAGTCTCTTATCGCCTGGCTCAAAGCGGGCGGGCCACGCAGCGCGCGGGTGGACAGTGTATGGGTGGAGCCGCACCAGCCGTCATCACCCCCACGCGGCTTTACGACCGGATAGTCAGAGACATTTGGCCGGTTTGGGCAGGCCTGCGATTTTCGTCGCCTGCTTAGCCGGCCCGTCAGGGAAAAGACGAAACAGATAGCGGCTGTTGCCTTTCTCTTCTCCATACTTCTTCGCCATCGCCTTCACCAGCATTCGTACGGCGGGGGAGGTGTTAAATTCCAGATAGAAGGCGCGTACAAAATGGACGACCTCCCAGTGGGCGTCGGTCAGCGTAAGGCCTTCCTGCGCGGCAATATGTTCAGCCAGCGCTGCACTCCAGTCGCTGGGATTTTTCAGATAGCCTTCGGCATCGACGGCGATTTCGTTACCGTTAAAATTCACGTGACTTCCTCTCTGTAAATGACGGCGCAGTGTAGCAAACTGGCGTAGCAGTAAAAGAAAAAACCCCGCCGGAGCGGGGTTTTCAACGCTGATGCACGTGTCTGTCAGTTGCTGCGGGCAAAACCGAGCAGGCTCAGCAGGCTGACAAAGATGTTATAGAGTGAAACGTAGAGGCTGACCGTGGCCCGGATATAGTTCGTTTCTCCGCCGTGAATGATATTGCTGGTTTCCCACAAAATCGCGCCGGCTGAAAAGAGAATGAACAGGGCGCTGATCGCCAGATGCAGAGCAGGTAACTGCAGGAAGAGGTTAGCCACTACCGCGACCAGCAGCACCACAAATCCCGCCATCATCATTCCGCCAAGGAAGGACATATCACGGCGGGTCGTCAGCACATACGCGGAACAGCAGAAGAAGACCAGCGCCGTTCCACCCAGCGCCAGCGCGATCACATCCCCCATCCCTGCGGTCAGGAAAGAGCTCAGGATCGGACCCAGGCAGTACCCCAGGAAGCCGGTGAAGGCAAAGGCGGCCAGGATGCCCATCGGGCTGTTAGCCAGACGGTAGGTTAAAAACATCAGACCATAGAAGCCGACCAGCATCAGGATCAGACCGGGCGCCGGTAGTGCCAGCAGGGTGCTGGCCGTGGCCGTAACGGCTGAAAAAGCCAGGGTTAATCCCAGCAGAAAATAGGTATTGCGCAGAACTTTGTGCGTTGAGAGCAGTGAGGACTGCGATGAGGTGACAATTCTTTCCATGTTGCGCTCCTTTAAGCAGAACACTAAATATGAGCCGAGAATACGCAGGCCATTAAAGAGGGAAAAGCCGTTTTACCCTTCTTTACGCGCTAATCTGCTAATTGTTTGAGCAGAGTGGTGATTTTGACAGCGAAAAAACAGGAAATGGCTGTTTTTCATGCGAACAGTCAGATACAGGCTTTACATCGATAATCGGGATGTTTATAGTGCGCGTCATTGCGGAGGGGTGGCCGAGCGGCTTAAGGCAGCGGTCTTGAAAACCGCCGATGGGAAACCATCCGAGAGTTCGAATCTCTCCTCCTCCGCCACTTTATCTGCCTCGGGCAATAAAGTGGCAAAATGTCAGCTGATTATTTTGCCAATGCAGTACTGTTTTAAAACGGAGGGGTGGCCGAGTGGCTTAAGGCAGCGGTCTTGAAAACCGCCGATGGGAAACCATCCGAGAGTTCGAATCTCTCCTCCTCCGCCAGATTTTACAGGCCAGCACTCAGTGCTGGCCTGTTTCGTTTCTGCCTTCCTCTGTTCTTCTGCCATGCCGGAAAGGCGCACTGAGCCGCATCCGGCTTTGCATTCATCTCTCTTTATCCTCTGCTATAGTCTACTCACCGTTTTTGCAAACATCTGGCGCTTTTATGAGGCGAGCTGAGTTACACTAGGGATTACGTCGCTCTGAGGCGAGCTAATCGGTTGATAGCCAGAGTGTTTCTTTACTGAATGAATGGAATAGGCACAATGATCAAGAAACTGAGTCTTTGCGCATTGTCAGTGCTCGCAGCATTGCCGGTCGGAACCGTCGCGCTGGCGGCTGAAGGTGATATGCAGCTGCAGCAGGTCCTGATGCTAAGCCGTCACAATCTGCGTGCGCCGCTGGCCGATAACGGCAGCGTGCTGGAGCAGTCCACCAAAAAAAGCTGGCCGCAGTGGGACGTTCCTGGCGGTCAGCTGACCACCAAAGGTGGCGTGCTGGAAATCTACATGGGTAACTATACCCGTCAGTGGCTGGCCCAGCAGGGACTGGTGAAGAACGGCAGCTGTCCTGACAGCCATAACGTCTTTGTCTATGCCAACAGCCTGCAGCGTACCGTTGCCACCGCCCAGTTTTTTGTCAATGGCGCTTTCCCGGGCTGTGACATCGCGGTCACGCATCAGGATGCGATGGGCACCATGGATCCTATCTTTAATCCGGTCATCACGGATGGCAGCGAAGCCTTCAACAAGAAAGCGCTGGCTGCGATGGCTGCCGAAAATGAAAAACTCTCGCTGAAGCCTGCTTTCCAGCGTCTTGAGAAGATTGTTGACTATAAATCTTCGCCTGCCTGTAACAATAAAAAGCAGTGCGATCTGAGCAGTGGTCAGAACACCTTCAGCGCGGAAAATGGCAAAGAGCCGAATGTCAGTGGCCCGCTGAAAGTGGGTAACTCGCTGATGGATGCGTTCACCCTGCAATATTATGAAGGTTTCCCGCTGGAGCAGGTGGCGTGGGGACAGATCAAGACGCCTGAACAGTGGAAAGAGCTGTCGGCCATTAAAAATGGCTATCAGGACGCGCTGTTTACCAGTCCGGATATCTCGCGCGAAGTGGCCGCCCCGCTGGTGGATTACATCCGCAGTCAGCTGGTCGATCAGGATAAAGCCAGTGCACCAGCTATTACGCTGATGGTGGGGCACGATTCAAACATTGCCTCGCTGCTGAGCGCGTTGCAGGTGAAGCCATATGAGCTGCCTGATACCT
Organism: Pantoea sp. ARC270; assembly: GCF_003236725.1. Taxonomy (NCBI): domain Bacteria; kingdom Pseudomonadati; phylum Pseudomonadota; class Gammaproteobacteria; order Enterobacterales; family Erwiniaceae; genus Pantoea; species Pantoea sp. ARC270. The sequence goes on along the minus strand of NZ_PUGA01000016.1, from coordinate 58,836 downwards.
GGGAAAAAACGCCGATTGGTGGTCAGGTTGTCTTTGAACGCTGGCACGACGCGAAAAATGACAAAGACCTGCTCAAAGTCGAATATGTCTATCAGAGCGCCGATCAGCTGCGCAATGCGGACGTGCTGAGTCTGAAAAACCCGCCAAAACGTGTGACGCTGCAACTGGCGGGCTGCCCGACGGATGCTAACGGCTATTGCAGCTGGGATCAGTTCTCTCAGGCGCTGAACGCGGCGCTGCAGGGCACGCCAATGCAGCCAGCCGCTGCACCACAGCCAGCCGCCGCGACGCCATCTGATGACGACAGTGCGAAAGCCGCTGCGACGCAGGATGCTGCCGCTGACAAAGCGGAAGCCGATAAGGAGGCGACCGCAGACAAAGCGCAGTCGGATGCGGATAAGGCTGCCGCAGATAAAGCCGCCGCCGACAAAGCCGCAGCAGAGAAGGCCAGAGCGGAGAAAGCTGCCGCTGACAAAGCCGCAGCAGAGAAGGCCAGAGCGGAGAAAGCTGCCGCTGACAAAGCCGCAGCGGAGAAGGCTAAAGCGGATAAAGCTGCCGCGGATAAAGCGGCGGCTGAGAAGGCCAAAGCGGAGAACGCGGCTGCTGCCAAAGCGGATAACGCAGCGGCGAAATCAGCCGGTGACAACGCCACGGCTGACAAGGCTGATAGTGCAACACCGTCTGCCAGCGCGCAGAACGATAAAACAAAGTCAGCGGCTGAAGCGACACCGTAATATCCCTATCCTGCTGACAATAAAAAACCCCGTCGAGACGGGGTTTTTTTTATACCTGCGGCAGCCTATCCCGCCACAACAACCAGTTTCTGGTTAGCAAACTCTTTGATGCCCAGATCGGAAAGTTCACGACCATAGCCGGAACGTTTCACGCCGCCGAAAGGCAGCTCTGCGGAGGTGTCGCTCTGCGAGTTAATAAACACCATGCCGGTTTCAATGGCAGAAGCGAGCCTGCGGCCACGGGCAATATCCCGCGTCCAGACGGAGCCGCCAAGACCATAGTGAGAGTCGTTGGCCAGCGCTACCGCGGCCTGGTCGTCTGCCACCACATAGACCTGTGCCACCGGGCCAAAGAACTCCTGATAGTAAGCCGGATTATCGGGTGTGATGCCGGTCAGAATCGTGGGCTGGTAATAGCAGCCCACGCCGTCAACGGCTTTACCGCCGGTCAGCAGTTTTGCGCCGCTGGCAACAGCTTCATCAACCTGTTTAACCAGACGGTCGCGTGCATCTGCCGAGGAAAGCGGACCCAGCGTGGTCTTCTCATCCAGCGGATCGCCCAGCGTCGCCGCGCTCAGCGCCGCGCTGAACTGGCTGATAAAGCGATCGGCAATTTTCTCATGCAGAATAAACCGTTTTGCCGCCGTACAGACCTGACCGCAGTTGCTCAGGCGCGCCTGCACGCCCTGACGCACGGCTTCATCAAGATCGGCATCATCCAGTACGACAAAGACGTCGTTGCCGCCCAGCTCCAGCGTCGATTTCTTAAGGTGCTTACCGGCCTGTTCGGCCACGGCACTACCGGCGCGCTCGGAACCGGTCAGGGCAACCCCCTGAACCCGATCGTCAGCAATCAGATCCGCGACCTGTTCCGTAGAGATAAACAGGTTCGTCCAGGCGCCTTCAGGCGCACCTGCTTCGCGAACCAGTTTTTCAAAGACATCGGCACAGTGCGGCACGATATTGGCATGTTTTGCCAGCACCGGGTTACCCAGCGCGAGGTTAGGCGCCAGCACGCGCATCAGCTGATAGTAGGGGAAGTTCCACGGCTCAACGGCCACCAGAACACCAATCGGGTGATACTCAACCCAGGCTTCGCCCAGCTCACTGGGGTAGGTGTGCGGCTGCAGAATGCGCTCAGCATTCTCCGCGTAGTAGCGGGCAATCTGCGAGCAGATTTTGACTTCGCCCCGGCTCTGACCAATCAGTTTACCCATCTCTTTACTGGCGATGGTGGCGAGTTCTTCCGCACGGCTATCAATCAGGTCAGCCAGCTTTTTCAGTACCTGCAGGCGCGGCTGAATCTCCCCTTTGCTCCAGGAGGAGTGGAACAGCTGGTCGGCGACCTTCAGGGCATGGCTGACGGCGGCATCATCATGGGATGGCCAGCTCTTCAGCAACTGGTTGTTGGCGGGATTAATGCTTTGATAGGAAGACATAGCGTTCTCCTTGGTGAGCGAAAAAATTGAGGGCGGGAAGATCCCGCCCCTGAATCAGACGTTTTTACGTTCTACGGGTTTGTCATCCCAGGTCAGGAGATCTTTATCGGTTTTTTCAAAGGCGCGAATCAGTACATCGTCACTGCCCTGCTGACGCCAGATCTCTTCTGCCAGTCTCTCATCGTAATCAGCCACTTCGAAAATGGCCTCAGCAATTTCAGGGGAGGTATGACGCAGGCTGGCCCATTCGCCAACGTGATGTGCTTTTGATTGTTCAGTAGACATACTTTTCTCCTTTGATTAAATCAGTCCTGCAGTTTAGTGGTCAGGCTGGCAACATGTTCGCCCTGAAAACGGGCGATGTTCAGCTCCGCTTCCGTGGGCTGACGGGAGCCATCCCCGCCTGCCAGGGTTGTCGCACCATAAGGTGTTCCGCCGCGCACCTGAGAGATATCAAACAACTCTTTGGTGCCGTAGCCGATGGGCACGATCACCATGCCGTGATGCGCCAGGGTGGTCCAGACCGAGGTAATCGTCTGTTCCTGACCGCCGCCGGTGCCGGTTGAGGTGAAGACGCTGGCGACCTTGCCAAACAGGGCACCTGATGCCCACAGGCCGCCGGTGCGATCCCAGAAGGTGCGCATCTGACCGGACATGTTGCCGAAGCGGGTCGGGGTGCCGACGATAATGGCGTCATACTGCGGCAGCACATCCGGCGTTGCCTCTGCCGCCAGCTGATCGGTTTTGCCGCCCACCTCCGCAAAGCGACTGGCCTCCATCGTTTCTGGTACCCGCAGGATATCCACCTCCGCGCCGGGAACCCGACGAGCGCCTTCAGCGACCGCGTTCGCCATCGTTTCGATATGTCCGTACATTGAGTAATAAAGCACCAGAATCTTAGCCATTGATCTCTCCAGGTGGTTTAGACGTCCAGAAAAAGTATAGAAGAGCTTTCGTTTTACGCAGGGGAGGGAAGGAGTGAGCGGGTTTAGCTGTGTAATAATTCCGCAGCTAATCGATTGTAAGCCAGAGGAATGTTCGTTATTTACTCAAATCGGTGGTGAATAGTCTGTTGCTAAATGTGACTGTGCGCGGGGTGAAAGCAGAATCTGGCTATTCTTTAACCATGGGTTGAATCCAGGCCCCGGGCCGTCAGCTCTCGACTTTCTCATTCTTATTTATCGCACTACGCGACAGGAGCACATCATGACAACACATCGTGGCGGTTCAGGTAATTTTGCTGAAAACCGTGAACGTGCCGCAGAGGCGGGACGTAAAGGGGGCAAAAACAGCGGCGGTAATTTTAAAAACGATCCGCAGCGTGCCGCGCGTGCCGGCGAGAAGGGCGGACGCAGCAGTCCGAAGAAAACAGACGCTTAACCCCCTGATAGCCGCCGGTCAGATCCGGCGGTTAACGTCGTTGCTTTTCCCCCTCGCTCTCCTCCACAATGTTGTCCGAATCTTTTATCAGGTGAATTATGTCGGACACTCTCCGCGGCTTATCCCTGCGCCTGACGCGGCAGGAGCTGGTGTTAATCTTTATAACTATGATCTGGGGCGGGACCTTTCTGGTGGTGCATCGGGCGATGCAGCACTCGGGACCGTTCTTTTTCGTCGGTCTGCGTTTTGCCACCGCCGCACTGCTGCTGGCGCTCTTTTTCCGGCGCTATCTCAAAGGAATAACCTGGCTGGAAGTGAAAGCCGGGACGCTGATTGGCCTGTCGATTGCCGGCGGTTACGGTCTACAGACCTGGGGAATGCAGACCATCTCCAGCAGTCAGTCCGCGTTTCTCACTGCGCTCTACGTGCCGGTGGTGCCGCTGCTGCAATGGCTGTTTTTACGACGTCCGCCGGGCATCATGTCATGGCTGGGGATTGTGCTGGCCTTCACCGGTCTGCTGCTGGTGGCGGGGCCGCAGGATGGCCGTATCAGCCTGAATGCCGGGGAGATAGCCACCCTGTTCAGTACGCTGGCGATTGCCGCTGAGATTATCTTAATCAGCCGCTTTGCCAGTCGGGTCGATGTGCGTCGCGTGACGATGATCCAGCTCGCGGTGGCGTCGCTGTGCGCCTTTGCGCTGATGATCCCCAATGGGGAGACGGTACCTGTGATTTCCATGCCGCTGCTGTTCAGTGCGCTGGGACTGGGCGCCGCCAGCGCACTGATTCAGGTCACGATGAACTGGGCGCAGCGCAGCGTGTCACCCACGCGTGCCACGGTTATTTACGCCGGTGAGCCGGTCTGGGCGGGCGTGGTCGGACGTATCGCCGGTGAGCGGCTGCCTGCACTGGCGCTGATGGGTGGGGCGCTGATTGTCTGTGGCGTGATTGTCAGTGAACTGCGGCTGAAACGAAAGAAAGCGGTGCAGCCTGCTGCCCCACCGCTGGAGTAGTTAACCCTGCTGACGCGCCAGCTTATCCTGCTGCATGGCGCGGTTACGGCGCAGAATGGCATTGAGGATAATGGCCCCAAAGGTCGCCGTGCCGATGCCGCCCAGCGTGAATGAACCGATTTTAAGCGCAAAGTCACCTGCGCCAAGGACCAGCGTCGTCGCCACCATGATCAGGTTACTGTTCTGGCCTAAATCGACCTGATTCTGTACCCAGATGCGCGCGCCCGCCACCGCAATCAGTCCGAAGACCACAATCGAGGCACCGCCGATCACCGGCGCCGGAATGGTGTGGATCAGCGCACCGAACTTCGGCGAGAAACCGGCCAGGATCGCGATGACCGCCGCAGCAACAAATGCCAGCGTCGAGTAGACCTTGGTCACCGCCATCACCCCGATGTTTTCCGCATAGGTGGTCACCCCGCTGCCGCCGATTGAACCGGAGAGCATCGTGGCAAGACCATCGCCCACAAAGGCGCGTCCCATATACGGGTCGAGGTTGCGTCCGGTCATGCCCGCTACCGCTTTCAGGTGGCCGAGGTTCTCCGCCACCAGGATAATGGCGACGGGGGCGATTAATACCATCGCATGCAGATCAAAGGTCGGCGAGGTGGTATGCGGCAGACCAAACCACGCCGCCTGTGACAGCGCCGTAAAATCCACCGGCTTGCCCAGTCCCATAACGTTAGTCAGCAGGGCATAGATCGCCCACGCCAGAATCAGCCCCACCAGAATCAGCAGGCGCTGAACCATTCCGCGGGTAAAGACGGCCACCAGGCCAATACATAACACGGTCATCACCGCGATCCAGCTGTCGAAGGCGGAGGCGGAGACGCTGTGCACCGCAATCGGTGCCAGGTTCAGCCCGATAGCCATCACCACGGCTCCGGTCACCACGGGCGGCATCAGATTCTCAATCCAGCGGGTGCCGAATTTCATTACCACCACGCCTATCAGCGTATAGAGCAGGCCGCAGGCGATGACGCCACCCAGCGCCACACTGAGGTTAGGGTTCAGTCCCTGACCGCTGAAACCGGTCACCGCAATCACAACGCCCACAAACGCGGCGCTTGACCCGAGATAGCTGGGCACGCGACCGCCGGTAATAAAGAAGAACAGCAGGGTCCCTATCCCGGAGACCAGAATCGCCAGATTGGGATCCAGTCCCATCAGCAGCGGCATCAGCACCGTTGCGCCAAACATCGCCACCGCGTGCTGTAAACCCAGCACCAGCGTCTGCCCCGCAGGCAGTGTCTCATCCGGGGCGATAATACCGTTTTCTGTTAAAGCCGACTTCTTTTGCCATTGCGGAAACCAGGATCGTGCCATCGTCTACTCCAGAGCGTTATGAATGCCGGTGGGTTTCAGGGAAGGGTTATCAGGCTTCCTGCCGCATCAGGGGATGGTATCCCCGGTCAAACCAGGCCAGGCCGTGAGAATCGTCGTTGCGCACCACGGCCAGGACTTCACAGAACAGGGTGTCATGGGTGCCGACGCTGACAATCTGAGTGATCCGGCAGTCAAAGGAGGCGACCGCGCCGCTCAGCACCGGCGAGCCGGTAACGGCCGTCGACCACTCTGCAGCCACAAACCGCTCAGCCATCGGGGTTTTACCACCAAACAGCGTGGAGAGCGCTTCATGGCCCGCTGCCAGGGTGTTGACGCAGAGCTGCATGTTTTCGCGGAACACCGGATAGACCGAGGCCGAACGGTTCAGGCAGACCAGCAGTGTAGGGGGCGCATCCGTGACACTGCACACCGCAGAGGCGGTGAAGCCTGCGCGTCCGGCAGGACCTTCCGTGGTAATGATGTTGACCGCCGCGCCCAGGCGCGACATCGCATGACGAAAGGCCGTTTTGTCAACGGCAGGGGCAAGGGTATCCAGGCTCATAATCTTCTCCGCAAAAGCTTAGACGACGCGCTGCAGGGGCTGCACGTCATCGGTCTGATCCAGCCACTGCAGCAGCAGGGCATTAAAGGTTTCGGCGTCGGTGACGCTCATGGCGTGTCCGCCCCAGGCCATTCTCTGCTCCGTGGCGTTGGGCAGGGCGGCAGCCAGCACGGATGAACAGCTCCACGGCACCAGCAGGTCATCTTCACTGGCGATCACCAGCACCGGTTGCGGGATTGCGGCTGCCCGGGCGCTGAAATCTGCGCTCATCAGGGCGTGCAGCCGGCGCATCAGGTTTTCCATGCCCTGAAAATGGGCGACATGATGACTGTCCTCCTGCTCAAGCCGCGTCTGATGCTGCGCCATCCATTCTGCCGGATAGAGAAACAGCGGCTGAGCACGGACAAAGGCCTCCACGCCGACGTTCAGCAGCAGATCCTGGCGCACCTGAAAGCAGCGGCGGGTATGGGGATGCAGCGACAGCCAGCCGTTGATCACCACGATCCGCTCGATCCGCTCCGGGTAATCCAGCGCCAGCTGCATCCCCAGCAGGCCACCCAGCGCATGACCAATCAGGCTGAAGCGCAGGATGCCGTGCTGCGCCAGCGCATCGGCCAGCTCCGCCGCCATCATCGCCATACTGTAGCCCTCCGGCAGCGTGTCAGCGCTGCGTCCGGTGCCGCGCTGGTCATAACAGACCACCCGATAGCGTGTCGTCAGCGCCGCCAGCTGTGGCTGCCAGAAACCGGCTACGCCGCCCAGCCCGGAGGAGAGCACCAGCGTCGGTGCATCGGGATTTTGCAGGCCCAGAATATCCAGCTGCATCAGACCTCCGGCTTGCCAATGTGGGCCACGCTGGCGATCTCAATCAGCGCATCCGGTTTGACCAGCCCGCACTGAATACAGAATCGGGCGGGTTTATCGCCGGGAAAGTAGTCGGCGTAGACCTGGTTCACCGCACCATAGTTTGCCCAGTCGGTGATAAAAATAGAGTTGAAGGTGACATCCGCCATCGTGCCACCCGCGGTTTCAATCACCTTTTTAATGGTTTCCAGTACGTGGCGGGTCTGCGCGGCGGCATCCCCGACATGCACCACGTTGTTGTCAGCATCAAACGGCAGCGTGCCCGAAACATAGACCACGCCATCTGCCAGCGTGCCAGGGACAAACGGGGCGATGGGCGTCGTGGTACCCGGTGGAACAATGATACTTTTTGGCATAGCGTCATCCTCGGTGATCAGGGGCTTTCAGGCTTTCGCAGAAGGTATCGACATCCGATACCCAGCCAAAAAAGGTTTCGATATTGAACAGCGCCGCCTGCTGGGCAAATGGCGGGCCTGCCTGGTAGGTTGCGTCTTCCAGCACCACGCCGAAGTACTCCAGAAAGAAGCCGTCGCGCAGCGTCGATTCCACACAGACGTTGGTGGCAATGCCGGTAAAGATCAGATGACGAATGCCGCGACTGCGCAGCATGCTGTCGAGCGGCGTGTTATAGAAGCCGCTGTAGCGCGATTTAGGCAGCACAATGTCCCCGGGCTGCGGCACCAGTTCATCCACCAGTGCGTAATCCCAGCCGCCTTTAGAAAGCAGCGTGCCCTGCAGTTCAGGTCGTTTGCGCATGGTTTTCAGCGCATTAGATTTGTGGAAGTTGGGCGAACCGGCATCACCGGCTTCAACATAGTCACTGTCCCAGCCGTTCTGGAACCAGATAATCTGCACGCCTGCGGCACGCGCCGCCGTCACTGCCTGATGAATCTTCGCTATCACCGGTTGCGTGGCGGAAACATCAAAGCCCGCCAGGTCAAGATAACCCCCTTCAGTGGCGTAGGCGTTCTGCATATCGACCACGATCAGCGCACTCTGACCGGGTGGAAAAGCAATCGGCTCTGGCCGGGCTGGCAGTTCGACCTGAGTCACGTCAGGCGTGTGAGCGCAGTAAACGGTATTCATCATGCCACCTCCTTCTGTGCATCCAGCAGGGCGCTGCGACAGCGCATCAGCGGCTGGATGTGCTGTCCGAAGTTCTCGATTCCTTCCAGGAAATCATCAAAGGTCAGCAGCACGCCGTGGGTGCCTTCAACCTGAGCCACTTCATCCAGCATCCGCGCCACGCTGGCCCAGGAGCCGACCAGGGTACCCATATTGATGTTGACGGCAGAGGTGGGGTCGGCCATCTGGCGCACGTTGGTGTCGCTGCCCGATTTGGTATCCTGCTGACTCTGGGTGGTCAGCCAGGAAAGCGCCTCTTCATCGGCACCGGCTTTATAGTGTTCCCACTTCGCCCGCGCTTCCTCATCGGTTTCCGCGGCAATAATCATGAACAGGACGTAGGAGCCGACGTCGCGACCGGCTTTCTCCGCCGCCTGTTTCATGCGAAGCGAGGTTGAGCTGAACGCGGCAGGGGTGTTTACCCCTTTGCCAAAGCAGAAGTTGTAATCGGCATACTGTGCGGAGAAGGCCATACCGGCGTCGCTCTGACCGGCGCAGATGACCTTCATCGGGCGCTGCGGCTGCGGACTGACGCGACAGTCGTTCATGGTGAAGAATTCACCTTTAAAGTCCGATTTTCCGGTGCCCCACAGGTCGCGCAGCACGGTAACGTATTCGGTCAGATAGGCGTAGCGGCTGCTGAAGTACTCATCGCCAGGCCACATACCCATCTGTTCATATTCCGGTTTCTGCCAGCCGGTGACCAGGTTGACGCCGAAACGGCCGCCAGAGATGGAGTCAATGGTGGACGCCATGCGCGCCACAATGGCCGGTGGCAGCGTCAGGGTGGCGGCAGTGGCATAAATTTCAATACGTGAGGTGACGGCCGCCAGACCAGCCATCAGGGTGAATGATTCCAGGTTATGATCCCAGAATTCTGTTTTTCCGCCGAAGCCGCGCAGTTTGATCATCGAAAGCGCAAAGTCGAAATGGTAATGCTCTGCTTTCAGTACGATTGCCTTGTTGAGTTCGAAGGTTGGCATGTACTGCGGTGCATTGGAGGAGATCAGCCAGCCATTGTTACCAATCGGAATAAAGACGCCTATCTTCATGTGAAACCTCGTTGCGATGGGGGAAAGGTGTTTCACGCGCGGCACTGCATCCTGCCTCATCCCTGTGGGCTGCGCTCAGTCACAATTTTGCAAACCCTGTGCCACAATTTTTAATTGTTTATATAACAATGGGTTAAAATGAAGAGCAAAAATAAAAGTGGAGTGACTGGTCCATTTCAGACCGTTTGGTCAAAATTCGCTGCACGTTTTCCATGCAGGCTGAGCAAAAAAGGTGCAGCACGCTGGTTAGGCAGCCAGAGATCCCTTTGCTATGATGCGATGACACCTGACGGATGAGGTAAGGCAGTGAAAACCGATGAAAAAAAGCCAACGCGTCGTTCACGCGCGGTGGCGGCAAAGCGAGCGGCGATACTGGATGCGGCGCTGACCCTGTTCTCGCAGTTTGGTATTCATGGCACCAGCCTCGATAAGGTGGCCGAGCTGGCAGACGTTTCCAAAACCAATCTGCTCTACTATTTTCCCTCGAAAGAGGCGCTCTATGTGGCGGTGCTGAAACAGATTCTGGATGTCTGGCTGGCGCCGCTGCGCGCGCTGGCGCACGATCAGGATCCGCTGATGGCCATCCGACGCTATATCCGGCTGAAGCTGGAGGTGTCGCGGGATCATCCTCAGGCCTCCCGGCTGTTCTGCCTGGAGATGCTGCAGGGCGCACCGCTGCTGAAAGGGGAGCTGGCGGGCGACCTCAAGCAACTGGTGGATGATAAGGCGGCGATAATTGAGCGCTGGATTGATGAAGGGCGTCTGGCTGGCGTCCAGCCGCAGCATCTGATCTTTATGCTCTGGGCCACTACGCAGCACTATGCCGATTTCGCCACGCAGGTGGAGGCGGTGACCGGACAGACCCTCAGCGACGCCGCGTTCTTTGAGCAGACTGTCGAGAACGTTCAGCGCATGATCATTGAAGGCATCCGCGTACGCTGATTCCGCCCAGATTCACGATTCGGTAACGGAGTTAATCTATGGATTCTGTTTCGCAGTGGGTACTGGGCGCCTCCGTCAGCGTCGCGGTGATGGGGCGTCGGGTTCCGATCTGGCAGGCGGCACTGGTTGGGGGTGTCTGCGGCACCCTGCCCGATCTGGATGTCTTTATCGATCATGGCGATGCAATACGCAACATGACGCTGCATCGCACCGAAAGTCATGCGCTGCTCTGGCTCACGCTGATCTCCCCGCTGGTTGCCTGGCTGGTGGCGGGGCTGTGTCGTCAACGGGTGGCATGGCGGGCGTGGTGGCCCGCCATCTGGCTGGCACTGATCACGCACCCGCTGCTCGACCTGATGACGGTGTATGGCACCCAGCTTGGCCTGCCGCTCACTGACTTTCCCTATGCGATTGGCAGCATCTACATTATCGATCCCCTCTATACGCTGCCGCTGCTGGTGGGGCTGGCTGTGGCGCTCTGGCGTGGCGGTGAACGGGGGCTGCGCGGCAACCGGCTGGGATTAACGCTGAGCTCGCTTTATCTGGTCTGGAGCGTGGTGATTCAGGGCGTGGCAGGCTGGCAGATCCGGCAGTCGCTGACCGGGCAGGGGATTCCGACCGATAAGGTACTGGTGACGCCAACGGCGTTCAATACGCTGGTCTGGCGCAGTGTGATCCTGACCGGCGACCGCTATGGCGAAGCTTACTGGTCGTTACTGTCGCCTTCGCGTCCGCTACAGGTGACGTGGTATCCGCGTCATCCCGAACTTTACAAAGGGTTTCGTGGCAGCTGGTATGCAGAACGCGTCGCCTGGTTCAGCCACGGTTTTTATGCCCTGCGTGAGCAGGATGGGCAGACGACGATAGCTGACCTGCGTATGGGCGAAGGGGAAAAGTATACCTTTACCTTTGGTCTCGGCACGCCTCAGCAGCCCGTTCCCCGGCCGCAGCGCTTGCCTTCTGAACGGCCTTCGTTGTCCGCCAGCTTTTCTGCGCTGGGTGAACGCCTGTAAAAAAGCCCGGTCATCTGACCGGGCTTCCTCTCTGACAGGCTGAACTAGCGACTGCGTGAGCCGCGATGACGCAGCCACCAGCCTACACCCAGCAGGGCGAACCAGAGTGGCGTCACCATCAGCGCCTGACGCGTATCATCCTGCAGGGTCAGCAGCACCAGCACAAAGGCAAAGAAGGCCATGCAGACCCAGCACATCAGCTTGCCCAGCGGCATCTTAAAGCCGGATTCCGCATGACGCTGCGGATGCTTTTTGCGATAGGCCAGATAGCTGCACAGGATAATAGTCCAGACAAACATAAACAGAATTGCCGAGACGGTGGTTACCAGGGTGAAGACCGTCATCACATCCGGGATCAGGTAGATTAACGCCACGCCCGCCAGCAGGCAGAAGCAGGAGAAAAACAGACCGGTGGTCGGGACGGCGCGGGCTGAGAGCCGGCCAAAGGCGCGGCTGGCAACCCCCTGCTGTGACAGACCATAGAGCATCCGGCTGGTGGAGAAGATGCCACTGTTCGCGGAGGAGGCTGCTGAGGTCAGCACCACAAAATTGACGATACTCGCGGCAGCGGGCAGGCCAATCAGGACAAACATCTCAACAAACGGGCTGCGATCGGCCATCACCTGGGTCCATGGCGTCACCGCCATAATGACCATCAGCGCCAGCACATAAAACATAATGACCCGCAGCGGGATGGCATTTATCGCGCGTGGCAGGACTTTATGCGGATCGTGAGTCTCTGCTGCCGCCGTGCCAACCAGTTCAATCCCGACAAAGGCGAACACCGCAATCTGGAATCCGGCAAAGAAGCCGCTGAGCCCTTTCGGGAACAGTCCGCCATGATCCCAGATGTTGCTCAGTGCCGCCGTACCGCCGCCCGGAGAGGGGTAGTGGATGGAGACCAGCACAATGCCGGTCACGATCAGCGCGACAATGGCGACGATTTTAATAATCGCAAACCAGAACTCCATCTCGCCGAACAGCTTGACGGTCGCAATGTTAAGCGCCAGAAAGACCACCACGCAGAGCAGGGCGCTCATCCAGATCGAGAAGCCCGGAAACCAGAGCTGGAAATAGGCGCTGATGGCCACCACGTCCGCGATGCCGGTGACCACCCAACAGAACCAGTAGGTCCAGCCGGTAAAGTAGCCTGCCCAGGGGCCGAGCAGATCCGCGGCAAAGTCGCTGAACGATTTATACTCCAGATTGGAGAGCAGTAGTTCTCCCATCGCGCGCATGACAAAGAACAGCATAAAGCCGATGATCATATAGACGAAAATGATCGAGGGGCCGGCCAGGCTGATGGTTTTACCTGAACCCATAAACAGGCCGGTTCCGATCGCGCCGCCGATGGCGATCAGCTGAATGTGTCGGTTGTGCAGGTTGCGCCGTAGCTTGTCGGGGCCTTCCTGCGTCAAGGGGGCATCTTTAGATTGATCGACCATAGAATACTCTTTCCTGTCTTGATGTTGTGTCAGCTCTGCTGGCTGATAATGAATAGCCTTACCCGAAGGGCTGGTCGGCATAAGATAGAGGAAGTCACCCCAAAGCCGGTAACAGTTTTTTACCTGATGTGACTCCGGCCATGGTCAGCCAGAGCAATCGTTGCGCATTCTGGTTAATCGTGCGTCAGCCAGGGTAAGGATTCATCACGTTATGTCAGTTGCACAGCGCAGCGTGAATCTGGCTTCTACACTTTTTGTTTGCTAATCATCATGCTGCGAGAGGGGTTATGCGCACGCTTATCCTGTTTTTGCTGTTAATCGCGCTGGGCTGGATGAGCCTGCCATGGCTGAAGCAGCATCTGCCACCGCAGTTCAATCCCTTTACCCCGCTCGCCGTCACCGATCCTCCGGGCTGGATGACGCAGCTTAAGATGAAACGGCTGGCCAGCGATCCTGATGCCTGCCTTGCCGTGATGCGCCGCGCTCAGCAGGCCGGTTGGGTGACGTTCAGCGAACGACCGGCAGTGACGGGCAACTGTCCCCTCAGCCACCCGCTGCGCATTCAGCGATTTGGTCCGGTGAGCCTCAGCAGCAGCTTTCTGGCGAGCTGTCCGATGGCGGTTGCCAGTACGATGTATGCCCTGCGCAGTCGTCAACAGACCGCCAGGGATATGCAGAGTCCACTGGTACGGATTACGCATGTTGGCAGCTACGCCTGCCGTAACATTTATCATCGCGCGCAGGGGCGATTGAGTGAACATGCCACCGCCGATGCCTGGGATGTGACCGGCTTCCAGCTGGCAGATGGTCAGCGGCTTGAGGTCAGTCGTCACTGGCAGCAGCCCGGGCAAAAAGCGGCCATGCTGCATACCTTGTGGCGGGGGGGATGTGAGGTGTTTGGCAATGCGCTGGGCCCGGATTACAACACGGCCCACGCTTCACATTTTCATCTGGGGATGCGGGGCGCGGGCTATTGCCGGTAAATCATCAATCAGGACTAATACCATCTTTGATTAATAATTGATCGGCTATCTGTAAAAATTCAGTCCAGTTATCTGCTGGAATCTGGCACCGGCCGGAAATCATTCATTCGCTGACAGAACAACATTAAGGCATTTGATTTTAGTGCCATCTATTTAAAGAGTAAAACTGTCCGCCGAATAAATGCGCTATTCCCTTTTTCTCCTCTCTCATCAAATACTCGTTACTGAGCGACAGAATGAAAATATTTCACCATGCAGACAGCCGAATTAAGTTAAATGAGAAGGGAAAATTAACAAATGCGCTGGGGCGTTATCTCTGTTTTTTTACAGGCAGGATTATTTTTCAGATAGTTTAACCCGGTGACTACCTTTAATGTCATTCTGCTGACTAAACTACGATAAAGGGTGAGCCTGCTAACGAAACAGCCGCTTCGCTTTTAACGGGATCGAAATCAGGCTGAAGAGATAAGTAAGGCTTATCAGGAAGCGGTTTTTGCCTGACCTTTTCTTTTGCAGGCTGTCAGGATGATAAACAGCAAAAAGCCGCCAGATGGCAGAAGAAAATAGAGGGTGGTCAGGAGCTGCGGGTTAACTTAAGCAACAGAACTGGCGCAGGTCTGCAGAAAAACGCAGCACAACATTTGTGGTCCTGAGCCTGCAGCGGCAGGCCAGCGAGCCTCTCCGCCTGCCTCGCCGCGTTTCCCGGCGGCTGGATGATCCGGCAGCCAGCTGCATGCCGGAGAGATTTAAAAACGCCGATCTTATTTCCTGATGAGAAATATGTTAGCGGTTCCCAGGGAGGCAGCGTTAATCGAATTGAATTAACGTCTTGTTTACTCATTATTTACTCAATAAGCAGTAGCGCTATTTATTATTTCCGCCCCATTTGCAAATTTGCGGTAAAGTGTCACCAGGTGACAGGCATTGAAATCCCATAAGAAAAATCTTATTCTTAGGGTGTGATTGAAAATCGTGTGACCAACCTCACATTGCCCGGACAGGGACACGTTTTCACTCCGCCATGACGATGAAAGGTAAAAGGTGCTTCATCAGGCAACGGATTCATCTCTGACGATATATTCATTTTTTCTGAAAAATTTAAACTCTCTGATGAGTCTGATTGAATAGCATCGGAAGGGCGGGTGAAAATAATGCTGAGGCAATATGAGTAGTGAAAATTATTTCGCCTGGCGAAGCAGTGTGAAAGAACAATTTCAGGCATTAACGACCTCATCTGAATTGAAGGCGTTATTGCAACATTTTACGGAATCATTAGGCTTCGATTATTTTGCTTTTTTGATTCAGCACCCGGTGCCATTTACCCGACCGCGCATTCATTTATACAGCACCTATCCCACATTATGGGTTAAGCGCTATGAGAAGCAGAATTATTACGCGGTGGACCCGGTGCTCAGCTTGTGTCAGCGACCCGGGAGGGGGATGGCATGGACGGAGGCGCAGTTTGCTGACGCAGGCAACCTGTGGCGGGAGTCGCGGGAATATGGGCTTCAGAGCGGTTTTTCTTGCTCTGCAATGGCACCAAATCGCGTCATTGGTATATTATCTATATCGTCCCAACAGCCCATTTCTGTCCAGCTCCGCCATGCTGAGCTGGAGGTGAAACTCCACCTTTTAGCGGAACTAAGCCTGGATACGCTGGAACGCTTTAGCGATGATGCGATGATGGTACTGAAAAATGCGTTAAGTCAGCGCGAGCTGGAAATTCTGAAATGGACAGCCGAAGGAAAAACGGCGGTCGAGATTTCACTTATTTTATCCATCTCTGAACATACCGTTAACTTTCATCAAAAAAATATGCAAAAGCGTTTCAATGTTTCCAATAAAACGCAGATTGCCTGTTATGCAGCCGCAATCGGACTGATTTGAACATCAACAACTGCCACCTTTGGCAGTTTCTTTGTACGGGTCAGTTGTCTACCCTGCGCCGGAACTTTGCCAGGCTGGCGCAAAAAATCATAGCAACATGGGGATGTCAGAGGCGCATGATGAAAATAGTGCAAACGCAGTTAAAGGATATGCCATCCTCTTTGCTCGCCGAACTGGGCAGCTACCGTTACAGCGTCTTTGCGCGCGGCGAAGGGTGGTCTATTCCGCCGCGCCTGAGCACGCCAGGACAGGAGTATGATCGCTACGATCGTTCAGATGTGACCTGGCTGATCGCATGGAATGCCCGTGCAGGGATCTGCGGCTGTGCCCGCCTGATGCCCTGGTTTGAGCCTGAGCAGAGTGAAGGCATCGTGCTGCCTTTCAGCCATGAGAAAGTCTGGGAAATGTCGCGCTTCTCTGCACGCCTGGACGTGGATGCCGAACTGCCGCTGAACATACTCTGGCACGCGGTACAGCTGGCGGAACTGCACGGCATGGAGTACATCATCAGTTCGGCAACGCCAATGCTGGAGAAGATGTTTGAGCAGCATCAGGTGGTCTATGAGCCACTCACACCCGGCCTGATTCTGTCAGAAGATAATCTGTTTGCGATCCGTATTCCGGTGACTCAGCCTGCGCTGGCAGAGAAGTATCGGGGCACCCGACGCTTCAGCCCGGAAGAGGTGCTGCCGACGCTGGGTGTGTCGGTCAACTGGCAGTCGCATAATTAGGTCAATTGCCCCCGCGGCTGGGGGCAACACAACACGCTTACTGACGGTAGGCGGTTTTAATCTGCTTGATGGTATTGCTGAACACTTCCGCCTGCGGTTTGTCGCCCAGCGTCTGTACATAGCGTTCCATGTTAATAATCACTTTTCCCGCATCAGCCTGACCCATCCCTTTCAGAATCAGGGTGATCATCATCTTCAGCCCCGCGATTTCATCCGCTAATTTCCGGGCTTCCTGGGAAGTTGCAAAATCTTCATCGCTCATGAGTTTCTCCTTGGTGAATGACAATGTGTCGGCAATCTGTCCGCACAGCAGTGCGTGAGTATACCACAGGGGAGGTAAGTTGCTGATGGTGCCGGTCCGCTTTGCCGTTAAAGGCCGTTTCGTCCAGCACAACTAATCAATCGCTGAAAGTAATCACACGATTGACTGGCCCGGAGCGGACAGCAATGCGTTGTAGACAGGATTACCGAACGCGGTTGTTAATCTTCTGAAATACAGAGCATTTAATCAATATGCAACGATGCTGATGATGAGCAGAAAAGTCTGATGCGACGCGCCACGCCCGGCTGAGGGTAATGATGCAATGCGTCCACTGTTTTGCTTTGTTGATGTGCTTTTGGGGCAAAAGCGGGTATGATTACCGCTCACATTACCTGATTGCTTCCTCTTTTTAGCCTCTGGAGTTTCCCCGTTGATCAGTGTGCTTCTTGTTGATGACCATGAACTTGTCCGTGCCGGGATCCGTCGTATCCTGGAGGATGTTAAAGGGCTGGCCGTGGTCGGAGAGGTTAACTGCGGCGAGGATGCGGCCAAATGGTGCCGGTCCAATCAGGTGGATGTCATTCTGATGGACATGAATATGCCGGGTATTGGCGGGCTGGAAGCGACGCGAAAAATCGTGCGCTACAACCCCGATATCAAAATTATCATGCTGACTATCCATACCGAAAATCCGCTGCCTGCCAAAGTCATGCAGGCGGGGGCTGCGGGTTACCTCAGTAAAGGGGCCGCGCCGCAGGAAGTTATCAACGCGATTCGTTCGGTCAATGCCGGCCAGCGCTACATCGCGTCAGACATCGCCCAGCAGATGGCTCTGAGCCAGATTGAACCACAAAAAGCGGAATCTCCCTTCAGCTGTTTGTCGGAAAGGGAATTGCAGATTATGCTGATGATCACCCGAGGACAAAAGGTGACGGAAATTTCCGAGCAGTTAAATCTCAGTCCTAAAACCGTTAACAGTTACCGCTATCGGATGTTCAGCAAACTGAATATCAGTGGCGACGTCGAGTTAACGCATCTGGCCATTCGACATGGCCTCTACAATGCGGAGCCGTTAATCAGTAGTGAATGACGTTTTTGATTCCAGAGCCTTTCTGAGTACGGTAACCAGCAAGCCCGGTGTTTACCGCATGTATGACGCCTCAGGCACCGTCATCTATGTGGGCAAAGCCAAAGACCTGAAGAAGCGTTTGACCAGCTACTTCCGCACGCAGGTCGGCAGCCGCAAAACCGAAGCGCTGGTCAGCAATATCCAGCACATCGATGTCACCGTAACCCATACCGAAACCGAAGCGCTGCTGCTTGAGCATAACTACATCAAGCTCTATCAGCCGCGCTATAACGTCCTGCTGCGCGATGATAAATCGTATCCCTACATATTCCTCAGCAGCGATACTCATCCACGTCTGGCGATGCACCGTGGCGCAAAACATGCCAAAGGCGAATATTTCGGTCCGTTTCCGAATGGCTACGCGGTGCGTGAAACCCTGGGCCTGCTGCAAAAAGTGTTCCCTATCCGCCAGTGCGAAAACAGCGTCTACCGCAATCGCTCCCGGCCCTGTCTGCAATATCAGATAGGCCGCTGCCTGGGTCCCTGTGTGGCCGGGCTGGTCAGTGAAGAGGAGTATGCGCAGCAGACCGACTATGTGCGCCTGTTCCTGGCCGGTAAAGATGATCAGGTGCTTAATCAGCTGGTCAGACGCATGGAAGAGGCGAGTACCGGACTGCGTTTTGAAGAGGCGGCACGACTGCGCGACCAGATTCAGGCCGTGCGGCGGATTACTGAAAAGCAGTTTGTCTCAAATCAGGGTGATGACCTCGATGTCATGGGCGTAGCGTACGACGCCGGTATGGCCTGTCTTCACGTGCTCTTTATTCGTCAGGGTAAAGTATTGGGTAGCCGCAGCTACTTCCCGAAAGTCCCGGTGGATACCGATCTGGCCGAGGTGGTGCAGACCTTTGTCGGGCAGTTCTATCTGCAGGGCAGTGAGGCTCGCACCCTGCCAGGTGACATCCTGCTGGACTTTACCCTGCCAGAACGCGAACTGCTGGCTGAGTCTCTGAGTGAACTGGCGGGACGCCGGGTTAACATTCAGAGCAAGCCGCGCGGCGATCGCGCCCGTTACCTGAAGCTGGCGCGCACCAATGCCGCGACCGCCTTAACCACGCGTCTCTCTCAGCACTCCACCATTCATCAACGCCTGATGGCGCTGGCGGAGTTCCTTGAGCTTGACCGGATCACGCGCATGGAGTGTTTCGATATCAGTCACACCATGGGTGAGCAGACCATCGCCTCCTGCGTGGTCTTTGACCAGAACGGTCCGCTTCGGGCCGATTATCGCCGCTACAACATCAGTGGCATTACACCGGGCGATGACTACGCCGCCATGAACCAGGTGCTGCGTCGCCGCTATGGCAAAGCCATTGAGGAAGAGAAGATCCCGGATGTCATTCTGATTGATGGCGGTAAAGGGCAGCTGGCGCAGGCGATACAGGTCTTTGCGGAACTGGACGTGCCCTGGGATAAGACGCGGCCGATTCTGCTCGGCGTGGCTAAAGGCAGCGATCGTAAAGCCGGACTGGAGACGCTCTTCTTTGAAGCCGAAGGTGAGGGCGTTTCGCTGCCGCCTGATTCGCCCGCGCTGCATGTGATCCAGCACATTCGTGACGACGCTCACAATCATGCGATTTCGGGCCACCGTAAAAAACGGGCGAAAGTGAAGAACACCAGTGCACTGGAGAGCATCGAAGGGGTGGGGCCAAAACGACGTCAGCAACTGCTCAAGTACATGGGGGGCCTGCAACCGCTGATGAATGCGTCGGTGGAGGAGATCGCCAATGTGCCGGGTATCTCTCATGCGCTGGCAGAAAAAATATACTACTCACTGAAACACTAGCATTGAAACGGGGGGGGCAATGTAGGAACATAGGCTAAATTCTACCTATATCCAGACAGTTACCGGCATATGCAATTAAACATTCCGACGTGTCTCACCCTGTTTCGAGTCGTGCTCATCCCGTTCTTTGTGCTGGCTTTCTATCTGCCGTTCACCTGGGCACCGCTTGCTACCGCATTGATTTTTGTCTTTGCAGCCATCACCGACTGGTTTGATGGCTTCCTGGCGCGCCGCTGGAAGCAGACGACGCGTTTCGGGGCTTTTCTCGATCCGGTGGCGGACAAAGTCATGGTCGCGATTGCGCTGGTGCTGGTCGCAGAATATTTCCACGCCTGGTGGATTACTCTTCCTGCCGCAACCATGATTGCGCGCGAGATCATTATCTCTGCGCTGCGTGAGTGGATGGCGGAGATTGGCAAACGCAGCAGCGTATCGGTGTCCTGGATTGGTAAAGTCAAAACCACGGCTCAGATGTTCTCACTGTTTGCCTTGCTGTGGCGTCCGGATGCCACCATTGTGGCGGTGGGTGTCGTCGCCTTGTATGTGGCTGCGGTGCTGACTTTCTGGTCAATGTTCCAGTATTTAAGCGCGGCGCGCGGCGATCTGCTCGAACCGTGATCGATACGATTTAAAAAGCAGCAAACGGACAGGCGGTGAGGATAATTTTATTGACTCATCGCGTCAGGTCAGTAGAATGCAACGCATCGAAAGGCAGCGTGTCTGTCAGAAGATAAGTAAAATCAGCAGGTTCGACGAAATTGCTGAAAATTGCGGGAATAGCTCAGTTGGTAGAGCACGACCTTGCCAAGGTCGGGGTCGCGAGTTCGAGTCTCGTTTCCCGCTCCAGATTCGCAGGTCAGGTTAACCTGGCGGCACATCAGTTTAAGGCGCGTTGGCAGAGTGGCTATGCAGCGGATTGCAAATCCGTGTACCTCGGTTCGACTCCGGGACGCGCCTCCAGTTACACCCTGCCCGGGTGGTGAAATCGGTAGACACAAGGGATTTAAAATCCCTCGATCGTAAGGTCGTGCGGGTTCAAGTCCCGCCCCGGGCACCATATCGATTTACCAATAAAATCAATGATAAGCAGTGTCGTATGACCGCCTCATAAGGGCGGTTTTTTTGTGCCTGTTATCCTGCACAGATTCTGTTTTCTGCCTGCATCCCCTCAGCCACGCGAGCTGAACACCAGTTCATCCGGCGTGTCACTGATTAGCACCATCCGTTGTGCCTCACCACTGGATGACACAAATGTCACTTCATGTCCGATGCTGAAAGCCGCAAAGGCGTCGGTGGGCTGAACCGACTTCTGGATCTCCAGCACCAGTCGCGAGGGAAAGGGTTGGTCATTGACCGTATCAAGATGATAATTCGCCGTAAAACTCAGCTCGGGTTGATCAATTACGTAGAATTGTCCTGAAGGCATAGTGTTGACCTCTGCATAATCTGACCATTACGTGCCGCCGGAACAGGCTGCCTGAAACTTAAGGGTAGCTGAATAACCCTGTCCCGAAAGTCCGGCTTTACGGTTTTTGCTCTCTGCGACCCTGGCGGACAGCAGGTAACGCTCTCGCTGCCGGGTCAGCCGCCGGGTAATGAGAAGGAACAGGGGCAGGATGGGGGAATAGCGTCGCTGCCTGCCGGCAGACTGGGTAACGTCACGTGCGGGGGCGGCACCAGCCAGCCTGCAGGGCAGGCCAGCTGGTTGATATCAGGCCTGAGGCTGACCTGCCGGACCGACGCCACCGGGTGCGCCCACCGGTGCCTGTCCACCCGGCGGCGGCGGTGGCGGGGCATCTTTGCCTGGCGGCGGCGGAGGCGGCGCATGTCTGGGCGGTGGGGTCGGTGCGCAGGCGGTCAGCGTAGCAAGGATGGTCAGCGTCGATAACAGATAAGCAGTACGTTTCATCGTAATTCCCTGATCGGTTAAGCGGAGCGTTAAGTATAGATAAGCGCCGTCAAAACGCCTGACGTGAAGCAGACGGCAATGTTATTGTCGATTATTTGAGATGCTTCGCAACTTGTGCACGGTAACCATGCGTTTCAGACCAGAGATCGCTAAGGTAGCGCATCAATTAAGAGGAGTGGTTATGAATGGCATAATGAAGTTCGTCCGCGGCTGGCTGGTCTTTTCTCTCTTGTGGGGCGTGTTCATGTGGTTTATGTCATGGCAGGAGCAGGGCAAAGCGCCGGGTCTGGCAATTCTGATGAGTCTCTATGCGGGATTAATCTATCAGGCTCTGATGACGATGGTTGGCCGCTACCGGGCGCGGCGTCAGCAGGCGTAACAGGTTCTGCTGCCGCAGAGGCAGCAGAACCGCGCACGTTAACCGAAGTTACCGGTCAGACGTTGATGGAAGTCGGTACTGCGGGAATCCAGCCCCTCAATTGTCACTTCGGCACCATATCTTTGATAGCGATACTCAATGCCATCCAGCGCCGCGACGCTGGACGCATCCCAGATCTGCGCATGGGTTAAATCGATTGTGACCTTTTTGGGATCGTGAGCGTAATCGAAATGCTCAAACAGGTCGTTGCTGCTGGCGAAGAAGAGCGGGCCGCGCACGACATAGCGCACCGACTGACCATCATCGCTCAGCTGACGCTCTGCATGGATAACATGCGCAATGCGGCGGGCAAAGAGCAGCATGGCAAGGATCACCCCCGCAAGCACACCCAGCGCCAGATTGCCCGTCCAGACCGTGACCGCCACCGTCAGCACCATAATCAGCGTTTCTGACCACGGCATACGCTTCAGGGTGGCGGGCTGCAGGCTGTGCCAGTTAACGGTTTTCACCGCGACGACCATCATGATGCCCGCCAGAACCACCATCGGGATCTGCGCCATAATCTGACTCAGTCCGGTCACCAGTAACAGCAGCACCAGACCGGCCGCGACGGTAGAGACCCGGCTGCGTGCCCGACCCAGTTCCACGTTGACGATGGTCTGACCGATCATCGCACAGCCCGCATTACCGCCATAGAAGCCCGCCAGGATATTCGCCACGCCCAGGCCCCAGGATTCACGGCGCTTACTGGAGGGGGTATCCGTCAGATCATCGACCAGTTTGGCGGTCAGCAGCGACTCCATCAGCCCGACAAACGCGATACTCAGTGCCGTGGGCCAGATAATCTGCAGCGTCTGCAGGTTCAGGGGCACCAGCAGCGTATTCAACCCGGGCAGGCCAGGGCTCATCGGCCCCTCGTCACCCACGTTCGGCATGCGATAGCCCATCAGCAGTGCCACCGCCGTCACCACCACAATGGCGACCAGCGGGGAGGGCACACTTTTTATCAGGCGCGGCAGCAGCAGCACAATGGCCAGGGTGACGGCAAAGAAGATCCACACCAGGGGTGACTGACCCCAGACGTGCGGCACCTGTGCAAAGAAAATCAGGACCCCAAGCGCATTCACGAACCCCAGCATTACCGAGCGGGGAATGTAACGCATCATGCGCGCCAGACCGGCCAGGCCAAACAGAATCTGGATGATGCCGCCCAGCACAACGGCGGGCAGAATATATTCCACGCCATGCAGATGCACCATCGGCCCGATGACCAGCGCCACGGAACCGGCGGCAGCTGTGACCATTGCCGGGCGACCGCCCAGAATCGACAGGGTCAGACAGAGTACCACCGAAGCGACCAGGCTGACTTTCGGGTCGACACCGGCTATCACGGAAAAGGAGATCACTTCGGGGATCAGGGCCAGCGCGGTAATCACACCGGCCAGGCATTCGCGGGTCAGCAGCGCAGGCGAACGCAGTACGCGCCCCGTGCTGATATCGCCCGCCACAACGTCAGTTGCGGTAACATCATTAGTCTGGGTCATAAAGGATTGCAGGCTCTTTAGTTATTTTGCTCCCGCGCGGAAGGCGGAAAGAATGGGATAAACAGTGAGAGGCAGATACTACCGGGGGATCGACGAAGATACCAGAAAAAGGCGGTGGATTCCCTCCCTGGAATCGCGACTACAGCTAAAAGTCATCCGGGGTTTTGTGGACCACCAGGTCAAGCAGCTGACGGTAGATATCCAGCGAATCCCTGTCGCTTTCCAGTTCCAGTCGGTGGATCAGCTTTGAAATAATGGCCTTATTACTGACAGGCATACCCGATTGCAGGATTTCTGCGATCAGGACACCCAGCATTTCCATCTCGCTGGCGGGTTTATTCGCTGCGGGATTGAAATAGTCGGCAATTTCCTGGTCAGTCCGGGGAAGTGTATTTTGCATGTGTAAGCCCTTCATAACAGCCCGATTCCGGTTCGGATGTCAGGACAAAATCGATCAAAAAAGCCATCGCATGGACAGATGCGATGGTGCCAGCGTTAACATAACGCAGATAAAAAATAACCTCTGAAGGTGGAAATCCACTGACACCTTCAGAGGCGACGCAAGTGCATCATTCGTTACAGAGTCGCATGACAACTCGTGGCAGTAAAGTTATACAATGAAAGCCAATCTGTACAATCGAATCCTTTTGCAAAATGTGCTATTTGCCGCTTTTCAGCAGCTTATAAGGATTATTCCGAGAAAAAATCTGTACAGAGAACCTATACAACCCGCAGATCCGACCGGACAGATAAAAACAGTCAGGCACCCCGCAGGGTGATCAGGCAAATAACGCCAGCTTTGCCGTCAGCTTACGCAGCGCTTTTTTATCACCCACGATCGCGAGACCCAGCAGCCGCCACTGCCGCCGCGATTGCTGGCGCAGGGCGATGCTGAGCGCCTGATAATCGGTGGTGGCCTGTCCCTCTTCGGGAAACAGCACCCGGTCGTACCCGGCCTCTTCAGCCTCCAGCAGCAGTGCCCGCAGCTGCTCATCGGTGGCCGCCAGCACGGGAATACCGGTGCTGATCAGACCGGGGGAGGGATGGCGCTCCGCATCTTCCAGTGCATCGCCAACCAGCTCCGGATGACGCTGCCCCAGCGTTAATGCCAGCACGGCAGCGGCGTTGGTGGCTTTACCGGCTGGCAGCGCGGCATTCAGTATCATCACACATCGTAAGTCCTGCATTGCGTTTCTCCTCACTCAAAAAACGCATTGTGGCAACGGTGTCAGTTCGGGTCTGGAAGATTTGTGCAGGCGTGCTGATAGCGTGACGGCGTGAGCTGGCAGGCGCGTTTAAACCAGCGCCCCAGATGGCTCTGGTCGGCAAAACCCAGCGCAGCGGCCACGTCGGCAACCGGCTGGCCCTGCGCCAGCTGCCGGCGCGCCTGGCTCAGCCGCCACTGCACCAGCCAGGCGTGAGGCGGCAGGCCCCAGTGCGCCTGAAACAGGCGTGATAACCGGAAGCGGTCCACCTGCAGCTGCTGTGCCATCTGCGCCAGGCCGGGATTTTCCGCATGATGGGCGATCAGCCAGTCACGCGCCTGTAATGCCAGCACCGTATCTTTGTCCGGCTGGCGATCGGGCAGGAAGATCTGCTGGTGCGGCGTGAGCTGAGAGAATAACCGATCCAGAACCGCCTCTTTGATCAGGGCGGGATGGTTGTGCCACAGCGCCTCGAAGGCATGCCAGACGGCATAGGCCAGCGACCGATCGTCGCGCAGCGTTGCAGCAAACTGTAATGCGGGGGAGGGCGGCGCGTCACGCCCGGCCGGGTTGAGGTGCTGTGCAATCTGCTGTGGAGAAAGGTAGAGCATACGGTAGGTGAAACCCTGTTCGTTAATGGCATCCCCATCATGCAGCTCTTCCGGTTCCAGCATAAACACCGTGCCGGGTCGGCTCCGGTGCTGTCTGCGCCGCGAGTGAAACTGCTGTACTCCCTGCTCAGTCACACCGATCAGATAGCTGTCATGCCAGTGCGGATCATAGGCGTGACCGGTAAAATGAGCGCGCAGCGCCTCAATACCGCTGATGGCGTCACGGCGGAGATCCACCCAGTTTGCTGCTGGCTGTTTCATATTATCGGGCTCCCGATAGCGGACTCTGGACATTCTGCCGTGATCCACTAGTTTTTAACAGAACGGGCGCTTTTCAATCCCGTTTTGCTTTGCGTATAATAACCTTTCTATTTAATCAGAATCCTAACCATTAGGCTGCTAACATTTGTCTCAGCATACCCGTACCTTCACCCATTTACTGCACCTGACCGCACATGCCTGGCGCCTGGCGGTAGATCGTCATCTCAGAGACAGCGGCTTAAGTATGAGCAGCTGGATGGCTATTGGCCTGATCGCCAGCGAACCGGAACGCATGACGCAAACCGAACTGGCGCAATTGCTGGGGCTGGAAGATGCCAGCATGGTTCCGCTGGTGGATCGGCTGGTCAAACAGTCGCTGCTGACGCGGGTGCAGCCGCCGGAAGATCGCCGCAAGCGCCACCTGGTGCTGACCGAAAAAGGCAACGAGGCGTTTGCCCGCGTGAAAACCGAGGCCGATGCGCTGCGTACGGAGATGCTGGCTGACATCGACCCGCAGGATCTGGCCGTCACCGAACGTGTGCTGCAACAACTGCTGAGTCGTATGGGAAGTATGTAGCAGTGGCAAAGCGAAATCCCTACGCTGCACGCGAGTGGTTACCGCACGAAAAACCCATGCTGCCGGGCTCGCCCTCGACCCCGCTGCACCCGATGCCCAAACGCCTGGCGTTTGGCCTGATCGGTCTGCTGATTTCCCTGACCGGTGCGCTGAGTAACGCGCTGGTCACAGCAAATCTGGTCAATCTGCAGGGCACCTTTGGTGCCTGGTCGAATGAAATTGCCTGGCTGCCTGCGGTCTATGTGATGGGCAATATCTCGATCAACCTGCTGCTGGTGAAGTTCCGCCAGCAGTTTGGACTGCGGGTCTTTACCGAGGCGTTCCTGGTGCTCTATGTGCTGGTGGCGTTCTTTCATCTGTTTGCCAACGACCTCAGTTCCGCAATTATTGTGCGCACCGCGCACGGCATGGTGGCGGCCGCCCTCAGCTCACTCGGCATCTACTATCAGGTGCAGGCCTGGCCCGCAAAACATCGCCTGAAAGCGCTGGTTATCGGCCTGACGGTGTCGCAGCTCGCCATTCCGCTGGCCCGACTCTTCTCCTCTGAACTGCTGCAGCTCAACGAGTGGCGCGGTCTCTATCTGTTTGAACTCGGTCTGGCGATGATTGCGCTGGGCGGGGTGCTGATGGTGAAACTGCCGCCGGGTGACCGCATCAAAACTTTTGAGAAAATGGATTTCGTTACTTTCATTCTGCTGGCACCCGGCATGGCGCTGCTGTGCGGCGTGCTGTCGCTGGGGCGGATTGAGTGGTGGTTCACCACGCCCTGGCTCGGTATCTGTACCGCGATAGCGCTGACGCTGATTGTCGCGGCGATGGTGATCGAACATAACCGGCGCAATCCGCTGATCAATACCCGCTGGCTCAGCAGCGGAAACATGGTGCGGCTGGGCATCGTGATGATCATGATCCGTATCGTCCTGGCCGAACAGAACACCGGCGCGGTCGGCTTCTTACAGCAGCTCGGCCTGCAGAACGATCAGATGCGCGGTCTGGCGCTGGCTATTATCGCCGGGGTCATTGTCGGCATTGCTGCCAGCGCGCTGACCATTAAACCCAATCATCTGAACTGGCCGATTGTCGCCTCGCTGGTGGTGATGATTATCGCTTCACTGATGGATTCGCAATCCAGCCCGCTGACCCGGGGGCCCGAAATGTATTTCAGCCAGTTCCTGCTGGGTTTCAGCAGCGCTTTTTTTATGGCGCCCGCCATGCTGATGGGGATTGGCAGCGTCGTGACCCAGCCAAAGAATCTGGTCAGTTTTGTGGTGCTGTTTGGCATGAGCCAGAACCTTGGCGGTCTGATCGGTTCCGCCATTCTGGGCACCTTTCAGGTCTGGCGGGAAAAATATCACTCCAGCCTGCTGGGCGATCAGCTTTCCCTGCTCGATCCCAATGTTACCGAGCGGCTCAGCCAGTATAATGCGCTGTTTAACCCGCTGGTGGGTGACAGCGTGCTGCGCGGTGCGCAGAGCACCAGCCAGCTTCAGACGGTCGCCACACTGCAGGCGAACGTGCTCGCCTATAACGACACCTATCTGCTCACCGCCGCGCTGGCGCTGGCGACGCTGATGTGGGTAATCTGGCGTTTAACCCGTCGCCGTTATCTGGAGTGGCGTCAGGCGCGATTTAACCTGCGTGAGCAGCAACAGCTGGCCGCATTACAGGATTTAAGGGAGAAACAATGAGTCAGCAGGATGAGCTTCAGGCTGCAGAACGCGAACGTGTTAATCGCCGCCGTATTCTTTCTGTCGCCGTGGGTAGCGGCATTGTGGTGCTGGGCGTGCTGGTTATTCTCTACGCCTGGCAACTCTGGCCCTTTACCAGCGCGGTGCAGAGCACCGAAAATGCCTATGTGCGCGGTCAGGTGACCTTTATCAGCCCGCAGGTCAGTGGCTATCTCACCTCGGTGGAGGTGATCGATCTGCAGCCGGTGAAAAAAGGGCAGTTACTGATGACAATTGACGATCGGATCTATCGTCAGCGGGTGCACCAGGCGCAGGCGCAGCTGGCGATGAAGCAGGCGGCGCTGAACAATAACCTGCAGCAGCGTCGCAGCGCAGAAGCGACGATTCAGAGCAACAAAGCGGCACTGGAGAATGCCAAAGCCCAGGCGTTAAAAAGCGGCTTCGATCTGAAGCGGGTTGAGAACCTTGCGGCGGATGGATCGCTGTCGGTGCGTGAGCGTGATGCCGCCCGTGCCGCCAGCGCCCAGGCGCAGGCGCAGGTGCGTCAGGCGGCGGCGCAGATCGCCGTGGCACAACAGAATCTGCAAACGGTCATTGTAAACCGTGATGCGCTGGAGGGGGATGTCGCCAGCGCGCGTGCCGCTCTGGAACTGGCGGAGATCGACCTGGCGAATACCCGGATTACCGCACCGGATGACGGCCAGCTCGGTCAGCTGTCGGTCCGCACCGGCGCCTATGTCACTGCCGGAACCCGCCTGACGTCGGTGGTGCCCAATCACAAATGGATTATCGCCAATCTGAAAGAGACCCAGCTGGCCCATATTCGTCCCGGCCTGCCGGTGACGATTCGGGTCGATGCGCTGGATGGCAAGCGCTTTAACGGCGAGGTGGAGTTTATCTCCCCGGCTGCAGGCTCAGAGTTCAGTGCCATTTCACCCGACAACGCCACCGGCAACTTTGTCAAAATCGCACAGCGTATTCCGGTTCGCATCCGCCTGAATGAGCAGGATATGGCACAGCTGCGTCCCGGCATGTCCGTGGAGGTCAGCATCGATACGGCCGCCCGGCCCGCCGGTGAGGCTGCGCCATGAGGGGCCGCGTAGCGATCGCTGCCCTGTCACTGCTGCTGTCAGGCTGCGCCACACAGGTTGAAAAGGCACCGGCCTCGCTGCCGATCCCGGCGGCCTGGCGGGAGAGTGTCGGCCCCGGCGCGGCGCCGGAGGCAGAGTGGTGGCGTGCTTTTCATGATGAGTATCTCAACCGGCTGGTCAGCCAGGCGCTGCGCAACAATCCCGATATTCTTACGGCGCGATCCCGGGTCGATCAGTATCGCGCCCAGCTGCGCGCCACGCAGGGTGATAACTTTCCCACCGTCAGCGCCGGTGTGGCCGCGACCCGTGAACGCACGCTCTCGTCAGTGACGGGGCAGCCTTATGAGACCGATGTGTTTCAGGGCGTGTTACAGGGCAGCTACGAGGTTGATCTGTGGGGCGCGCGCAGCAGCAGCATCACGGCAGCGCAGGCGACCTTAGCGGCGCAGCAGGCGGCGGCGTCTGCCGCTGAGCTGACCATCGCCAGCTCGGTCGCGTCGGGTTACCTCAACCTGTGTGCGCTGGATGAGCAGCTGCGGGTCACCGAGGCGACGCTGGCCACCCGCAATAATTCGCTGAAGCTGGCCCGGCGTCAGTTTGAAACCGGCTACACCTCCCGGCTGGAGTGGATGCAGGCGGCCTCAGAATATCAGTCAGCCAAAGCGCAGATACCGCAGCTGCAGCATCAGATCGCCCAGCAGGAGAATGCGCTGAGCATTCTGGTGGGAATGAACCCGCGTACCCTTGCCCGGCGTCAGCAGTTTGACCAGATTCTGCCGCAGCAGATGCCGTCGCTGTTGCCTTCTGCGCTACTCAACCGCCGTCCCGACATCGTGCAGGCGCAGCGTCAGCTGCTGGCGGCCGATGCCAGCCTGGCGTCGTCACAGGCGAAGCTGCTGCCGTCGCTTAACCTCACCGCCAGCGGCACCCTGCAGAGTTCGGTGCTGCATCAGTTAGCGGATAATCCGTTCCGGCTCTGGAGCGTGGGCGGCAGCATTCTGGCGCCCTTGCTGAACCGTGAAGCGCTGACGGCGCAGGTCGATGTCTCAATGGCCACGCGGAACCAGGCGCTTTACAGCTATGAAAAAGTGGTGCGCAACGCCTTCTCGGAAGTCAACGATGCGGTTGACGCCATCAGGCAGAGAGAGGCCCAGCTTCAGGAGCTGCAAAAGCAGGAGGCCTACGTGACCGAGGCGCTGCGCATTGCCCGCAACCGCTATCAGAACGGTTATGCCTCTTATCTGGATGAGCTGGATGCGCAGCGCACCCTGTTTTCCACCCAGCTTAATCGGGTCACCGTCAAAAATAACCTCCTGCTGGCGCAGATCGATCTCTATCGTGCGCTGGGGGGAGGCTGGACGCCCGCCGCAACGCCATAATCGTCCTGGCCGATCCAGCCGTCGCCAGAGTTTCACGGCGCGGATCGGCCCCCTGACGACAGCAGGAGAGCCTGTTTCCTCCGCCGCAATCCCCCGAATATCCGCTATAAAGCCATGCATACTTCTGCTTACCTGTCTTTACATTCGATGGTATCATGCGCGGGTTTTACACCAGCCAGACGGAAAAGCGCACGAAAAGCGCAGGCTGCGCACGGCGAATTATCCGTTTATATTACTGATAAATATCATAAAAGAAGGGATTCCTGATGAATAAGAAGACGATTTTCACGCTGGCTGTGGTTGCTGCGTTATTGACCGGTTGTGCCCGCACCGCACCGATTCACAATGTGAATCAGAGCCTGACGCAGCGCTACAGCGATAACCAGATGAAAACGGCGATCATTGAAGCCGGCATTGGCCGTAAATGGGTGATGACCCCCGTATCGCCAGGCGTGATCACTGGCCGCCTGTCCCAGCGGGGTTTCGCGGCGACCATTCGCATCACCTACACCAGCCAGAACTACCGCATCGATTATGTCAGCAGTGAAAACCTGAAAGCAGGGCAGGGGCAGATCCACAGTAACTACAACCGCTGGATCGCCAATCTGGATCAGGACATTCAGTTACGCCTGTCGGCGCTGGCGGCGCAATAAGGCGTCTCCCGTCGCAATAACGTCCCGTCAGAGGACCTGAGTATAAAGATTGGCTCCACCCGGCCGACAAATCAGATGAGCTGCTATTGCTGTACCTCAGCATAAACCTCTACCGTGAACGCCCGTGGCGCGATCGGCAGAGGCGTTCAGCAATGCACTTTTCTGCACCGGGCAGGCGTAACGTCCTGATAATTGCTGACACCACACGTTTGACGAAAGAATGTTGAGATGAGACTCGCTTACTCACTGCTCGACTGGCAGGCCCTGGCTCCAGGATTACAGGGGCACGAGGCCTGGCAGGACTGGGCGCGACAGGGCACCGCTATCGATCCCGCAGGAGAGATGGCGAAACCGCAGTTTTTACCGATGATGACCGCGCGTCGTCTGAGCGGCGGCAGTCGTGCGGCGGTTGAGTGCGGGCTGGCACTGCTGGCCCGGCAGCGGGTGGACGCGATCGTCTTCACCAGCCGTCACGGCGAACTGGAGCGTAATCTGCGCATCCTCACCACGCTGGCCGATCAGCAGATGATGTCACCCACTGATTTTGCCATGTCGGTTCACAACTCGGCGGTGGGCAGCCTGACTATTGCGGCCAAAGCGCCGCTGGTCTCCACCTCCATCGCCGCCGGCATCGACTCTTTCCAGCAGGGATTGATTGAAGTCAGCGCCCTGCATCAGGCGGGTTATCAGCAGGTGCTGCTGGTCGATTTCGACGGCTGCGTGCCCGATTATTATCAACACTGGCTGCCGGAACAGGGCATGAATGTACCTTATGCGGTGGCGCTGCTGCTGGGTAAAGGCGAGGCATTGCGCTGCAGCGGTCGCCCTGAACCGTCGCAGACCCACGCGCCGCTGTGGCCGCAGAGCCTGCGTTTTCTGCAGCAGTGGCTGGCGGCGTCGCCCGCGTTCAGCCTGCCGGGTGAACGCCTGACATGGCACTGGGAGAGAGAACATGGCTGACTGTTCACAACCGGCACTCTGCGCGGGCAGCCGCCTGAACTACTGCTGGCGTCTGGTGATGACCGCGCTGAGTTTCACGCTGTTTGGCCTGGGTGGACTGCTGCTGTCGCTGGTGGGCTTTAATCTGCTGCTGCTGGTTCAGCGTGATTCGCTGCGCCGCCGTCTGCTGGCCCGACGCGCTATCGCGTTCAGCTTCCGCTGCTTTCTGCGGTTCTGCCGGCTGACCGGGGTCTACGACTACCGCATCGAAGGCGCTGAGCTGCTGCAGCAGGATCGCGGCTGCCTCATCGTGGCCAATCATCCCTCGCTGATCGATTACGTGATGATCGCCTCGGTGCTGCCGGAGATGGATTGTCTGGTGAAGGCCGATCTGCAGAAGAATCCTTTTATGCGTGGGGTGATCCGCGCGGCCGACTATCTGATCAACAGTGAAGCGGAGACGCTGCTGCCCGACAGTCAGCAGCGCCTGGCGCGCGGCGACAATATTCTGATCTTTCCGGAAGGCACCCGCACCCGCTACGGTCAGCCGCTCTCCCTGCAGCGGGGCGCCGCCAATATCGCCGTGCGCGCCGGCTGCGATCTGCGCGTCGTCCACATCACCTGCAGCCAGCGCATGCTCGATAAGCAGAGCCGCTGGTATCAGATTCCGCCAGTTAAACCGCTGTTTACTGTGCGTGTACAACCGCGAATCGACAGTCAGTCGTTTTGTGAAAGCAATCCCGATGCGCAGCCGCTGGCCGCGCGTCGCCTGACCCGCCATTTACAACAGGCGCTGGTCCCCCAGAACAGGTAAGACGAAAACCGGTATGGATGTATTAATCAACGATATCAAACAGATGATTATCGACACGCTGAACCTTGAAGATCTCAGCCCCGAGGATATTGAGACCGAAGATGCGCTGTTTGGCGACGGCCTCGGCCTGGACTCAATTGACGCGCTGGAGCTGGGCCTGGCGGTGAAAAATCGCTACGGCGTGACGCTCTCTGCGGAGAGTGAAACCCTGCGTGCCCACTTCTTCTCTGTTGCGACGCTGGCAGCGTTCGTCAACCAACAGCGCAGCTGAACGCGGAGACCATTTTATGATGAACAAAGAAGAGATTTATCAGGAAGTGTCGGCCCTGCTGACCAGCCTGTTTGAAA
Organism: Pantoea sp. ARC270; assembly: GCF_003236725.1. Classification (NCBI taxonomy): domain Bacteria; kingdom Pseudomonadati; phylum Pseudomonadota; class Gammaproteobacteria; order Enterobacterales; family Erwiniaceae; genus Pantoea; species Pantoea sp. ARC270. The sequence goes on along the minus strand of NZ_PUGA01000016.1, from coordinate 25,765 downwards.
TTGCGCCGGAGGATATCCATCCTGAGGCCCGCCTGTATGAAGATCTCGAACTCGACAGCATCGATGCCGTCGATATGGTGGTTCACCTGCAAAAACGCACCGGTCGTAAAATCAAACCGGAAACCTTCCGCGCGGTGCGAACCGTGCAGGACGTGGTCGATGCGGTCGAACAACTGATGCGCGAAGACGCCTGATCCCGCCGTGCCTGCTGCCACTCTTCGCCTGCTCAATCTGCTGACGCTGCTGGCCTGGCCGTTGCTGGTCTGGCTGGCGCTCACCCAGCCGCGCTGGCAGGGACTTTTCTGGCTGCTGGCGCTGCTGTTTGGGCTGCGCTGGCTGCAGCTGCGTCGTCAGCATACGGCCATGGGGGCGGTGATGGGCTGGCTGGCCCTGCTCGGCGCGCTGCTCTGTATCAGCAGTCAGCTGCTGCGCTCGCAGCATCTGCTGCTGTGGTATCCGGTGGCGGTCAATCTGGCGATGCTGCTGCTGTTTGGCGCCTCGCTCTGGAGCGCGATGCCGCTGGTGGAACGTATCGCCCGACTGCGTGAGCCCGTGCTTCCGCCTGCTGCGGTGCGCTACACCCGCCGCGTCACCCAAATCTGGTGCCTGTTCTTTATCGGCAATGGCAGCATGGCGCTCTTCACCTGCCTGCTGGGGAATCTGCGACTCTGGACATTGTGGAACGGCGCGATCAGCTATCTGCTTATCGCCGCGCTGATGGGCGCGGAGTGGTGCGTCCGTCAGCGCGTGAGGCGCAAAGCATGAGGGTGGCCGACTGGCTGACGGGCGCCGATCGGGAAGTCGCCTGGCGGGGCGATCAGACGCTGATGCTCAGCACCATGCGCCGTCAGGTGCTGGCGCTCAGCCAGCGCTTAGCGGCAGAGGCGGGCACACACTGGGCGCTCTGTTTTGACGACAGCTACCGCTTCTGCGTGGCGCTGCTGGCGAGCTGGTATGCCGGTAAAACGCCGGTGATGCCGGGTCATGCTCGCGCCGCACTGCTCGATGAGATGCAGGATCGGCTGGATGGCGTGCTGTGCGACATGCCGCTGGCGGTCAGCCTGCCACGGCTGGCGTGGGATGAGGCCGAAGCGCAGGGCGCGCTGCCGCCGCTGCCGGACGGGGCTGAGCTGGTGCTGTTCACATCGGGTTCAACCGGCACGCCACGTCAGGTGGTAAAGTCCCTGGCGGTGATGGAGCAGGAGAGCCGCTGGCTCTGCGCCCTGTGGGGTGAACAGCTACGGGCGTGCCGGGTGATTGCGTCGGTCAGCCATCAGCACCTGTACGGTTTATCGTTCCGGATCTTCCTGCCGATGACGCTGGCGCGCCCGTTCGCCGCCCAGCCGCTGTTTTATGGCGAACAGCTGGCTCAGCTTCCGCGTCACTGGCGCTATGCCTTTATCAGCAGTCCCGCTTTTTTATCGCGACTGGACAGGTCGCTGCAGACGCCCGCCTGTGAACTGATTGTCTCCGCCGGTGGCGCGCTGCGCGCATCGGATGCTGAGCAGGTCTGGCAGCGCTTTGGCTGTCGGGTCAGTGAGATCTATGGCAGCACCGAAACCGGCACCCTGGCCTGGCGTCATTGGGCGCGGCCCGGGGAGGCGTGGCGCTGTTTCCCCGACGTCCGGCTGGAGGAGGTGAGGCCCGATCGCTGGCAGGTCTGGTCGCCGCTGATTGCCGCAGCGGACGGCATCCCGCTGGACGATCGTCTGCACAAACAGCCGGACGGCGGTTTTCAGCTGGCAGGCCGCCATGACCGCATTGTCAAAATCGCGGACAAGCGCATCTCTCTCAGTGAGATTGAGCGCCGTCTGCGGGATCTGCCGGAGATAGAGGATGCCGTGGCACTGGTGGTGACCCGTCATGAACGGCAGGCGATAGGCGTCGTGCTTTCGCCCACCCGACCGCTGGATGAGGCGGCGCTGCATCAGCGCCGTCAGCAGTGGAAACAGCAGCTGCAACGCTGGCTGGAGCCGCTGGCCATGCCACGCTACTGGCGGGTTGTGGCCACCATTCCGGTCACCGCCCAGAGCAAACGCGCCTGGCCGCAAATAGAGGAACTTTTTCATGTTGCCGATTGAACGCAGCCGAACGTTACAGGCGAACAGCGTCACGCTGACCTTAGAGGTAGAGCCGGGACTGTTCTGGTTTCAGGGTCACTTCCCGACCCTGCCCATTCTGCCTGGCGTGGCACAGCTGGATTGGGTGATGCACTATGGTCTGCTGCTGCTTGCTCCCGGCAGGCAGTTTGCGGCCATCGATAACATCAAATTTCAGCAGCCGGTGCCCCCCGGCGCGCTGCTGCAGCTGCACCTTGAGTGGCACGCCGAAAAATCGCGCCTGAGTTTTCGCTACAGCCTGCTGAGTGAAGCGGGCGAGCAGAGTGCCAGCAGCGGGAAGATCGCGCTGTGTTAACGACTGCGTTCTCACCCTGCGTCGTGATCCCCTGCTACAACCACGGCGCGATGATGGCGTCGGTGCTGGCGCGGCTGGCTCCCTTTAACCTGCCGATCATTGTGGTGGATGATGGCAGCGATGCGGCGACCCAGCTGCAGCTGGCGACGCTGCACGCCCCGCAGCTCAGCCTGCTAAGGCTCGACACCAATCAGGGCAAAGGGGCGGCGGTGATCCACGGCCTGCGGGCCGCGGCGGCGCGCGGTTTCACCCACGCGGTTCAGCTCGACGCGGACGGTCAGCATCAGGCGGAAGATCTGCCGTTAATGCTGGCGGAAGCGGCGCGTTATCCCGATGCGCTGATCTCCGGTCAGCCGCTCTACGATGACTCCATCCCCAAATCGCGCCTGTATGGCCGCTACATTACCCATTTTTGGGTCTGGATTGAGACGCTGTCGCTGTCGATCCGCGACAGCATGTGCGGCTTCCGCGTCTATCCGCTGGCCGCCACGCTGGCACTGTGCGACCGCCGGCCTGTCGGACAGCGCATGGATTTCGACACTGAAATCATGGTGCGGCTCTACTGGCAGGGCACCCGCAGTCGATTTATTCCGACCCGCGTCACCTATCCGGTCAGCGGGCTGTCGCACTTCGATGCCCTCTATGACAACCTGCGCATCTCCTGGATGCACACCCGGCTCTTTTTCGGCATGCTGCCGCGCATCCCCCGCCTGCTGGCGATGCGCAGACCGCAGACGCACTGGTCTGTGGAAACGGAACGGCGCGGACAGTGGGGATTGCGCTTTATGCTGGCCGTCTATCGCTACGGTGGACGCCTGCCTTTTACCCTGCTGCTCTGGCCGGTGGTGGCGGTTTACTGGCTGAGTGGCCAGCGTGCGCGCAGCGCCTCCCGGCAGTGGCTGGCGCAGGTCAGCCACGCCGCGCAGCAGCGGCAGATTGCGCTGCCGGCCCGGCTTAACAGCTATCGCCATTTCCTGCGGTTTGGCGGCGCGATGCTGGATAAAGTGGCCAGTTGGCGTGGCGATCTGCGCTGGGGGCGTGATATCGATTTTGCACCGGGTGCGGAAGCGGTGATCCGCACGCCCGTACCGCAGGGGAAGCTGATTCTGGCCTCCCACCTGGGGGATATCGAAGCCTGCCGCGCCATGGCGCAGCAGGTCAGCGGTCTGGTGATTAACGCGCTGGTCTTTACCGACAACGCCCGCCGTTTCCGCGCGGTGCTGGAGACCATTGCCCCGCAGGCCGGGGTGAATCTGATGCCGGTCAGCGACATCGGGCCGGAGACGGCGATCCTGCTGCAACAGAAACTGGATGCGGGCGAATGGGTCGCGATCGTCGGGGATCGCACAGCGGTCAATCCGCAGCGTGGCGGCGAGCGACGGGTGATCTGGAGCGACTTTCTCGGCCGTCCCGCCCCTTTTCCGCAGGGGCCCTTTGTGCTGGCGGCCGCGCTGCGCTGTCCGGTGCTGCTGATGTTTGCCCTGCAGCAACAGGGTAAACTGCGCATTCACTGTGAGCGCTTTGCCGATCCGCTGCTGTTGCCGCGTGCGCAACGTCAGCAGGCGCTGCAGGCGGCGGTGGATCGCTATGCGGCGCGGCTGGCCCATTACGCGCTGCTGGCACCGCTCGACTGGTTTAACTTTTTCGATTTCTGGACGCTGCCTGATCCGCAGGCGCACCACAAGGAGTCTGACCATGACTGAACATCAGGCTGACGTCGTCCTGACCGTCTCGTTTCACGACTGCGATCCCATGGGAGTGGTCTGGCACGGCAACTACTTCCGCTTCTTTGAAGTCGCGCGCGAAGCCCTGCTGCGCAGCATCAACTACAGCTATGCCGAAATGGCGGCCAGCGGCTACGTCTGGCCGGTGGTCGACACCCGGGTCAAATACCGTCATCCGCTGCGCTGTGAAGAGACGATTCGCGTCAGCGCCCGGATTACAGAGTTTGAGAATCGCCTGCGCATCGACTATGAGGTGCGAAACGCCGCCGGTCAGATCACCACTAAGGCACACACCCTGCAGGTGGCGGTGGAGCAGGAGAGTCAGGCCATGTGCTTTGTTTCACCCGATATCTTACTGGAACGTTTAGGAGTGAAAGGATGCTGAAAATCATGCTAACCGGCCTGCTGCTGTGGGCCAGTGCCGCCAGCGCGGTCACGCTGGATCAGCTGCAGCAGCGTTTTGCCAGCCAGCCGGTGATCCGGGCAGACTTTACCCAGACGCGCACCATTGCCGGGATGCGCCAGCCGCTGGTGTCGCACGGGCAGATGCTGATCGCGCGTCAGCAGGGACTGTGGTGGCATCAGCAGACCCCCTTTGTGATGACGCTGCTGCTGGATGATAAGCGCATGGTGCAGAGCCTGAGCGGGCAGAAGCCGCAGGTGATCACTGCCGACAGTAACCCGCAGATGTTCCAGTTCAACCATCTGCTGCGGGCCCTGTTCCAGGCCGATCAGAAGGTGCTGAATCAGAATTTCACGGTGGCCTTCAGCGATCGCGGCAACGGTGCCTGGGCGCTGGAGCTGACCCCGAAAGCGGCGCCGCTTAACAGAATCTTTAACCGTATCTCGCTGGCGGGTAATGCGTTTCTGGACAGCATCCGGCTGGACGATAAGCAGGGTGATAAAACGCTGATTCAGCTCAGCAATACCCGTACTGAACCGCCGCAGCTGAGCGACGAGGAGCAGGCGCGTTTTGCCGGGCCGTAACGATCGACGGCTTGCCATCCTCTGGCTCGCCATCTGCCTGCTGCTGGCGGCGGCGCTCTCTTTTCTGCTGCCGCGCAGCCAGCTCAACAGCAGCGTGCTGGCACTGCTGCCGCAGCAGAATCTGGGGGCTGCGCCGCCCGCGCTGCAGCAGGCCTTTATGCAGCGGCTGGATCGCCAGCTGGTGTGGCTGGTTTCACCCGGTGAAGAGGACGATCCCGGCATCGCGGCCTGGTGGCAGGCGCAGCTGCGCGCGCTGCCTGACCTCAGGCAGGTGCAGGGCGATCTCGATGCCGGTCAGCAGGAGGCGTGGGGCCGGTTTGCCTGGCAACACCGTAATGGCCTGATCGACGAGGCGACGCGCAGCCGCTTGCAGAACGGCGGCGGGGCGCAGGCGGAGTGGCTGCTGGCGCAGCTCTTCTCGGCATTTTCGGGTGTCAGCAGCAAGGAGCTGCAGGGCGATCCGCTGATGCTGGTGCGGGGGGCGCAGCTGGCGCTGGCGCAGAATGCCGGACGTCTGACGCTGCACAACGGCTGGCTGACGGTGCGCGATGCGCAGGGGCGGCAGTGGTATTTCCTGCACGCTGAACTGGCGAATAACGCTTTCAGTATGCAGCAAAGTCATGCGCTGGTGACACGGCTCAGCGCGCTGGACCAGCAGCTGAAAGCCCGCTGGCCGCAGGCGAAACTGCTGACGCGCGGCACGGTACTGTTCAGCGACAACGCCAGCCAGCGGGCGCAGCATGATGTCAGAACGTTGGGCAGCGTGACGCTGGGGGGCGTTATCCTGCTGGTGCTGCTGGTTTTCCGCTCACTGCGACCACTGCTGCTCACGGTGACCTCCGTAGCGGTGGGAGCCATGACCGGCACGGTAGTGACGCTGCTCTGCTTCGGGGAACTGCATCTGATGACGCTGGTGATGAGCCTGAGCATTGTCGGCATCTCCGCCGACTACACCCTCTATTATCTCACCGAGCGGATGGTTCACGGCGATCAGCAGACGCCGTGGGAGAGTCTGCGTAAAGTGCGCGGCACGCTGCTGCTGGCGCTGGGCACCACGGCGATCGCCTGGCTGCTGATGCTGCTGGCTCCGTTCCCCGGACTGCGTCAGCTGGCGGTGTTTGCCGCCAGCGGCTTAACGGCCTCGTGCCTGACGGTGATTCTGATCTATCCATGGCTGGTGCGCGGTCTGCCGGTGCGTCCGGTGCCGCTGATGGTGCCGCTGGCTCGCTGGCTCGCCGCCTGGCGACGGCAGCGCGGGCTGCGCGTCGGCTTACCGCTGGCGCTGGCGATGTTCGCCGCCACCGGTATCGCCCGGCTGAATGTGGATGATGATATCGCCCATCTGCAGAGTGCGCCGGCCTCGCTGCTGGCACAGGATCGCCAGCTGGCTGCCCTGACGGGGCAGCGAGCCGATCAGACCTGGTTTGTGGTCTGGGGCGATGACGCGCAGCAGACCCTGCTGCGGCTGGAAAAACTGGCACCGGATCTTCGCAGGGCAGAGCAGCAGGGCTGGCTGCAGGGCTATCGTCTGCTGCCGCTGCGATCGCTGGCGCAGCAGCAGCAGGATCGCCAGCTGTTGCAACAGGCCGTGCCCACCGTGACGAGCCGCCTGCAGCAGGCGGGGATTGCCCTGGCTGCGCCCGATCTCTCCCCGATGCCGGTGACGCCCGCGGCGTGGCTGGCCAGTCCGTTGAGTGAGGGGTGGCGACTGCTGTGGCTGACGCTGCCGGATGGCCGCAGCGGCGTGCTGATCCCCACCAGCGGCGTCAGAAACAGCGCCGCCCTCGCAGCGCTCGCGGCGCAGCATAGCGGCGTCAGCTGGATTGACCGCAAGGCGGGTTACGACAGGCTGTTCAGTTTCTGGCGCACCCTGCTGACCGGCCTGCTGGCGCTGGCGCTGCTGTTCATCACGCTGACGTTTGTGCTGCGTCTGGGCCTGCGCGCGGGCTTACGCAGCGCGCTGCCGTCGGCGCTGTCGCTGGCGGTGGCGCTGGCCACGCTGGGCTGGATCGGCGCGTCACTGAATCTCTTTGCGCTGCTGGCGCTGATTCTGGTGCTGGGCATCGGCATTAACTACACGCTCTTTTTCAGCAATCCGCAGGGGACGCCCCTGACGTCGTTGCTGGCGGTGTCGCTGGCGATGATCACGACGTTACTGACGCTGGGCATGCTGGTCTTCAGCAGCACCAGCGCGATTGCCAGTTTTGGCACTGTTTTATGCAGCGGCATTTTCAGCGCTTTCCTGCTGTCGCCGCTGGCGATGCGACCCACCCGATCAAGGAGTAAACGATGATCCGCGCCGCCTCTCTTCTGCTGACGGCGCTGCTGCTCAGCGCCTGCGCCGGACCGGCACCTGACAGCAGCCGTCCCACCGCCTGGCTGAAACCGGGGGTAAAGGTTACGCTGCCGCCGCCGGGTATCCATCCCGCTTTTCAGCAGCAGCAATTACTGACCGGACAGGTCAAAGGTCAGAGTCAGTCGCTGCTGGTGCTGCTCAGCGCCGATGAGCAGCAGATCGATCTGGCCGGACTCTCCTCGGTCGGCATTCGCCTGTTCAGCCTGCGCTATGATGCCCGTGGCATTCACACCCAGCAGCTGATGCCGCTGCCGCAGATGCCGCCAGCCAGCCAGGTGCTGGCTGACATCATGCTCAGCTACTGGCCGCGGGACGTGTGGCTGAAACAGCTGCCGTCCGGCTGGCGGCTGGAGGATCAGGGGTTAAAGCGCCGGCTGTTCGATGCCGATAACCAGCTGGTGACCGAAATTGATTACCTGCAACGCGGCTCTCTGCGCCAGCCGATCAGCATCCGCCAGCATGCGTTTGGCTATCAAATCCGCATTCAACATCTGGACGCCTCATGATTTACCTCTCCGCCTTCGGCATGCTGAATGCGCTGGGCAATACCAACGGGGAAATTGCCACCCATCTGCAACAGGGCATCGCGCCCGGCATGCAGCGCTGTGACGGCTGGCTGAGCGGCGAGCGCAGCTGCTGGCTTGGCCGCGTTGTGGGCGAGCTGCCGCCGGTTCCGGCTGCCTTACGCGCGCACAACACCCGCAATAATCAGCTGCTGCTGGCGGCGCTGGCGCAGATCCGCCCGGCACTCGACGCCGCCGTGGCGCGCTATGGGGCTGACCGGGTCGCGATCGTGCTCGGCACCAGTACCTCGGGTGTGGATGAGGGCGATCGCCAGATTGGTGCGCCTCAGCCTGACTATCATTATCAGATGCAGGAGCTGGGCGATCCTTCCCGATTTCTGGCGCACTACCTGCAACTGAATGGCCCGGCCTATACCATTTCGACCGCCTGCTCCTCCAGCGCCCGCGCCGTGATCAGCGGTGAGCGACTCATCGCAGCCGGTCTGGTGGATGTGGCGCTGGTGGGCGGGGCGGACTCGCTGAGCCGGATGCCGATTAACGGATTCGACAGCCTTGCCTCGCTCTCTGAACGTCGCTGCGCGCCTTTCAGCCGCGATCGTGACGGCATCTCTATCGGTGAAGGGGCGGCGCTGATGCTGCTGACGCGTGAACCGCAGCCGCTGGCGCTGCTGGGCGCAGGCGAATCGTCTGACGCCTGGCACATGTCCGCGCCGCATCCGCAGGGCGAAGGCGCTGAACGGGCGATGCGTATGGCGCTGCAGCAGGCGGCGCTGTCGCCGCAGCAGGTCGGCTATATCAATCTGCATGGCACGGCGACGCCGCTCAACGATCAGATGGAAGCCGGTGTCATCGTGCGTCTGTTTGGTAACCGTGTGCCGTGCAGCTCGACCAAGCACCTGACCGGCCATACGCTCGGCGCGGCAGGTATCTGCGAAGCGGCGCTCAGCGCCCTGATCCTGCAGGAGAATCTGCCCCTGCCTGCCCAGGATTTCCGGGCGGCGGCACAGGATGAGACGCTGCCGGATTGTGGCCTGCTGTTACAGCCGCAGGCGCTGGAGCGGCCGATCATCGCCTCAAATTCATTCGCCTTTGGCGGCAATAACACCTGTCTGATACTGGGACGCCCCGATGACATTTAATTCTCCCGCCGCGCACTGGCTGCCTCACGCCGCACCCATGCTGCTGCTCGATCAGCTGATTAGCGTTGACGATGATCAGGTTCACTGTCAGGTCTCGACCTGCACCGGTGGCGTCCTGACGCCCTTTCTGACGCCGCAGGGCGAACTGCCGGCCTGGTTTGGCGTTGAGATGATGGCGCAGACCGTGGGCGTCTGGTCAGGCTGGCATGCAAAGCAGGGCGGTGCCACCCTGATCCCCCCCGGTATGCTGCTCGGCGGACGCGGCTGGCGGGCGCATCAGCCCCATTTTCCCGCCCGCGCCACGCTGGATATCAGAATGACGCTGCTGATGCGCGACGACCGCATGGGCAGTTTTGAGGGCGACATTCGCCACGGCTCGCAGCTGCTGGCCAGCGGTCGTCTGAATACTTATCAACCCAATGAAGCAGAGTTACAGCAATTAATGTCACAAGGAAATCAACCATGACAGATTCGGTATTGGTGACGGGTGCCAGTAAAGGCATCGGCCGCGCAATTGCGCTGCGTCTCGCCCAGGATGGCTTTCAGGTTATCGTCCATTTCAACCGCGATCGGGCTGGCGCTGAGCAGTGCCTTGAGGCGATCGTCGCCGCAGGCGGCAGCGGTCGCGTTCTGGGATTTGATGTGGCCGATCGCGCCGCCACCCGCGCCGCGCTGGAGGCTGACATTGAGCAGCATGGTGCCTACTACGGTGTGGTCAGCAACGCGGGCATCACCCGTGATGCCGCTTTCCCGGCGCTGACAGATGAGGAGTGGGACAGCGTGATCCACACTAACCTCGACAGTTTTTACAACGTGATCCAGCCCTGCGTGATGCCGATGATCGCGCTGCGACGCGGGGGGCGTATCATCACGCTCTCCTCAGTATCGGGAATGATGGGCAACCGCGGTCAGGTCAACTACAGCGCGGCGAAAGCGGGCATTATCGGTGCCACCAAAGCGCTGGCGATTGAACTGGCTAAGCGCAAAATCACCGTTAACTGCATTGCACCGGGTCTGATCGACACCGGGATGGAGGGGCTGGCCCCGCAGGTCATCGATGAGGCGATGAAGATCGTGCCGATGAAGCGCATGGGGGCGGCGGAAGAGGTCGCCGGGCTGGCGAGCTATCTGATGTCCGATATCGCGGGTTACGTGACGCGTCAGGTCATTTCGATCAATGGAGGCATGCTGTGATCCATCGTGTCGTCGTGACGGGCATGGGCGGCGTCACCGCCTTCGGGGAGTCCTGGGCTGAAGTCTCGGCGCGGATCCGGGCGGGTCGTAATGCCGTGCGCTTTATGCCGGAGTGGCAGGTCTATGACGGGCTGCATACGCTGCTGGGTGCACCGATTGATGACTTTACGCTGCCGGCGCACTACACCCGCAAGCGCATCCGCGCGATGGGTCGCGTGTCGCTGCTGGCCACGCGCGCTACCGAGCTGGCGCTGACCCAGGCGGGCCTGATTGACCATCCGGTGCTGACCAGCGGCGAAACCGGTATCGCCTACGGCTCGTCGACCGGCAGCACCGGGCCGGTCAGCGAGTTCGCCACCATGCTGACGGAAAAGCACACCAACAATATTACCGGCACCACCTACGTCCAGATGATGCCACACACCACCGCTGTCAATGCCGGACTCTTTTTCGGCCTGCGCGGCCGGGTGATCCCGACGTCCAGCGCCTGCACCTCCGGCAGCCAGGCGATTGGCTACGCTTGGGAGGCGATTCGTCACGGCTATCAGACGGTGATGGTCGCTGGCGGGGCAGAGGAGCTCTGCCCGTCAGAAGCAGCGGTGTTCGACACCCTGTTTGCCACCAGTCAGCGCAACGATGCACCCCACACCACGCCGGCACCTTTTGACCAGCAGCGTGATGGCCTGGTGATTGGTGAAGGCGCCGGAACGCTCATTCTGGAGTCGCTGGAACATGCGCAGGCGCGTGGCGCAACCATTTACGCGGAACTTACCGGCTTTCATACCAACTGCGACGCGGCGCACATCACCCAGCCACAGCGGGAAACCATGCAGATCTGTATCGAGCGGGCGTTGCAAAGCGCCGGGATTACCGCCGCTGAGATTGGGTATGTGAATGCGCACGGTACCGCCACTGAGCGGGGCGACATGGCTGAAAGTCTCGCCACGGCGGCGGTCTATGGCGACACGACACCCGTCTCATCGCTGAAATCCTATTTCGGCCATACGCTGGGAGCCTGTGGCGCGCTGGAAGCCTGGATGAGCATTGAGATGATGCGGGAAGGGTGGTTTGCGCCGACGCTGAACCTGACGCAGCCTGCCGCTGACGCCGGGCAGCTCGATTACATCATGGGCGCGCCCCGTGAGATTGAGACCGACTACATTCAGAGCAACAACTTTGCCTTTGGGGGCATCAACACTTCACTGATCTTCAGACGCTGGCGCGGCGCCTGATGACCGGCCCGTGCCGCCCTGGCACGGGCCGGTTTATTTCCCGGACGAAAGAAACAGACGTCACTCCGCCTTTCATCTACACTGTCACGCACCGCATCACTCCCGGCGGCCCATGCTTTTTCACAGGATAGTTATGTCGTTACCTTTGCCGCCCGATGATCACGATGAGCCGATTCGCCACTCCATGGACGATGCGCACTTTGCGATAGTGGTGCTTGCGGTGACCTCGGTAACGCTTATAATCTTCGTCCTGATGATTACGCTCTGGATGAGCTGACAGAGACCGCTGCGTCAGCGCAGGGAATAAGGAGAGGGCAATGGAATCCAGAGATGACAAATTGATCGCCATTATCGGTCTGCTGGCGGCCTGCCTGATCGGCGTTACCTTCCTGTTTACCATGGTCTGGCTGACCGATGTCCGGCATCCTGCCGATCCTTCACTCGACGTTCAGTCCTGCCACCCCAAAAAGCCACCCGCTCAGCATGTCTGATCGCGTGCCGTGAACCTGATCTGCTGGCTGCGCAGTATCAGCGCCAGGGCTTCATGCAGATTACGGTTGCCATTGGGGTCTGCTAATCCCAGCAACGGGCCAGGCGAACGGCGGTCATCCGCCCACGCGGGATACTCCACCACGGGATAGAGCGAAATGCCCTCTACGGCAATCCCCTGATCCAGCGCCACCGCCACGTTCTCACTGACCTCCTGCAGCCAGGGGGCACGGGCCTCGCCCTCCGCGCCGGTTTCGGCAATCAGCATCGGGCGCTGGAAGCGCTGCCAGCACTGCGCCAGCAGAATGTGCAGCGGCACCCGCTCCGGCTCCTCCAGCGACATCGGCTGATCGGGGAAAAACCAGTGGTTATCGGGATAGTAGTTGAGGCCGAGAATATCCAGGCAATCTTCGCTGCCGCCCAGCTCTTTATCCACGCGACCGGCCAGCATATCCCAGGCTTCGAACTGCGCCTGATGCTGGGCATCGGCGTAGGGTTTGCTGTCCGGATTAGTGGGATGATGGGCGATCTGCACCAGCGGGTCGGTCAGCACAAACCGCGCCCCCGGATAGACCTCCCGGATGGCATGGATCGCCGCCAGAGACGCTCGCACCAGCTGGCGCTTCAGCTCTTTGCCGCGCCCTGCGGCATGCGGATTGAACCAAGCCACCTCCGCCCCGGCCCATGACCAGAATGAGATTTGGTTAACCGGCGTAAAGAAGGGATTTTCAATGCCTTCATCGCGCATCAGCTGCGCCATTGCGCGGGCGAAACGGCTAAAATGGTCAACAAATTCCGCTTTCCAGATATTAAGATGATCCGGATAGCCAAAGTGAGCCAGCTCCCAGATGATCTCTACCTGCTGACGCCGCGCCGCCTCAACCATCGGCAGAAAGCTCTGCCAGTCATAGTTACCCGGCACCTTCTCAATCAGGTGCCAGCGTGCGCCGTCGCGGGCGGTCAGCAGATGCTGCTCAGCCAGGGCCGCATAATCCTTTTCCAGCAGCATGTCATGCCCGCTGCTGATGACCATATCGAGCCGTTTTCCGGGCGTGCGGCAGGCCGTGGAGCAGGGGAAGCTGCCCTGGAAAAAACTGCGAAACAGACGGGGATGGTGGCGCTGGCTGGCATCAAAAAGGGGGTGATGAGACATATTCCTCTCCTGCCGGAGCATTGCCGGTCACAGATCGTCCGGTTAAGTCTAGACTAAAAAACGCCCGCGACTTTTTGCTAAGTCGGAACAGAGGTATAGCCTCAGCGGTGGGACCGGGGAATAATAAAAATAACTGCCATATACAGGGAATTGTCATGACCGAAGCGTTTGAACTCGCCCACTCACCGGAGCCTGCCAGCTGGCTGGAAACAAAGCTGGCCCCTCAGTGTCAGCGCCATCCGGGGCTGAGCGGCATCCATCCCCTCAGCGACGGGCTGGATGCGTTCGCTGCACGCTATCTGCTGATGCAAAAGGCGGCGCGGTCACTCGATATTCAGTACTACATCTGGCAAAACGATCTCTCTGGCCGCCTGCTGTTCAGCGCCATGCTGGAGGCGGCGCGCCGCGGCGTCAAGGTACGACTGCTGCTGGATGATAACAATACGCCTGGCCTGGATGACACCCTTGCTCAGCTCAACCGCCACCCCAATATTGAGGTGCGGCTCTTCAATCCTTTCTCTTTTCGCACCCTGCGCGCACTGGGCTATCTCACTGACTTCGCCCGTCTGAACCGGCGGATGCACAACAAAAGCTTTACCGTGGATGGTGTTACCACCATTGTGGGCGGGCGCAACATTGGCGATGAATATTTTGGCACCGGTAATGAGCCGCTGTTTGCCGATCTCGACGTCATGGCGATTGGGCCGGTGGTCAGCGAGGTGGCCGGGGATTTTGAACGCTACTGGCACAGTAAGCCGGTCGCGCCGCTGCAGCAGGTGCTGGATGATGATGAACCGGACGAGGATAGCGTGAGCCTGCCCGCCGAATGGCGTCACAGTGAGCCGGTGCAGCGCTATCTTCAGCGGCTGGAAAACGCGTCGCTGCTGCAGGAGATGGCGCAGGGCACGCTGGATCTGACCTGGGCAAAAGCGCGTCTGCTGAGTGATGATCCGCGCAAGGGGCTGGGTAAAGCGCGCGCGAAAAGCCTGCTGCCGCAGCGTATGCTGGAGGTGATTGGCACGCCACAAGAGCAGTTCGATATTATCTCAGCTTACTTTGTGCCGACCCGCGCGGGCGTCGCTCAGCTGCTGGCGCTGAAACGCAAAGGGGTGAAGATCGCCATTCTGACCAATTCGCTGGCGGCCAATGACGTGTCGATTGTTCATGCCGGTTACGCCCGGTGGCGCAAAAAGCTGCTGCGTCACGGCATTGCGCTTTATGAGCTGAAACCGCAGGCGGCCATGCAGGATGCGCCGCACGATCGGGGGTTAACCGGTAACTCGGGCTCCAGCCTGCACGCAAAAACGTTCTCGGTGGATCAAAAGACGTTGTTTATCGGCTCCTTTAACTTCGATCCGCGCTCAGCGGTGCTGAATACTGAAATGGGGCTGGTGATTGAGAGTGCGGCACTGGCCGGAGAAACGCACCAGCGCTTCAGTCAGTCGATGCGTGATCGGGCCTGGACACTGCGGCTGGATAAGTGGGGGCGGGTGAACTGGCTGGAGTATCCGGATGAGCCGCAGCAGATTGTGCATAAGCACGAACCGGACTGCTCCTGGTGGCAACGATTGCAGGTGCGGCTGGTGTGGCGACTGCCGATTGAGTGGCTGCTGTAAGCCTGCGCCTGCGTGCGCACCTGTACAGGCACATGCGCAGGCTCATCCCGGAGGCGTTGCTTCATGGCGACCATTACTTCAGGGCGGGACTCTTACAGGCGACTGCCCGACGTAAAGCGATGGGAGGCTGTACCTGTAGCAAAGCATAGCGGGCCAGGGATGGCCCGCGCTGAGCCTGTCAGGGATGGCGGTTTTGCGTCTTTGCGTAAGGTACAGCCTCCCTGAGCCTGCTCACCAGGCGCCCGACGATGAAAGCCGGTGCGCCCTGTCTCCCATGCTTCGTCAGACCTCTTTACGCTCAAACTTCCCCGAAAACAGGAACCGCAACAGTGGAATGCGCAGGTGGATCTCATACAGCAGAAACGCGATGCCAAACACCATCAGTAAGCCGACAAAGAACCCCAGCGTGTTGTTTTCAATCCGTGGCGTGACATAAATGCCATACAGCAGCGTCAGCGGATGGTGTACCAGATAGATAAACAGCGACGCATTAACCAGATACATAATGCGCGGCGAATGCGCATTAAGCAGCTTATGACCAAAGCAGAAGCAGACATTCAGCATGCAGAGCCCCATCAGCGTGGTAATCAGCGCATCCAGCTCATACAGCCAGCCATCGCCACTGCTCAGACGCTGATTGGTGCAGTAGGCGATAAACAGCAGCAGCGCGCCAATCCACATCACCGGATTAAACCGCACAAACAGCGCTTTCAGCGGCGGGTGTTTCCACGCCAGTGCGCCCAGCATAAAGAAGGGCAGGTAGAAGAGCGTCTGCATCACGATGATATTGAACAGACCATCCATCAGCCAGGCGGGCTGGAAGATAAATACCAGACGGCGGAACACACACCAGAGCAGGGCCCAGGCCAGTACACCCACCGTCAGCGTACCCCAGCCGACCCGCGTGTAGTCGATGGCGCGGTGCTGGTCGCGCAGCCAGCGAAACGTCACCATACCCAGCGTGGTCAGCATCACCAGCACCACCAGAAACCACAGGTGTGAAATCAGCTCCCACATCAGGTTATTGAACTTCTGATAGGGGGTGAAGCGGGGCCAGTCGGCCAGCTTATCTGTCCAGGCTTTCAGCATGAAAAATTGTGGCAGTGTAATCAGCGGCACCGCAGTGAGCATGGGAATCCCGACGCGTTCCAGACGCACCTTCAGGAAACGCCGTGGCTGATAGCGCAGGTAGAGCATGTAGGAGAAGTAACCCGAGATAACAAAGAACACCTGCATGCGAAATGCATGAATAAAATCATTCAGCAGCGTCAGCCATAACGAGGCTTCCTGGCTGTTCACTGCCCATTTCTGCGCGGAGTAGATGAGGGAAACGTGAAACGGTACCCCCAGCAACATCAGGTAAGCGCGGATAGAGTCGAGGAAATATTCACGTTCAGGTTTTACAGTACTCATAAAGTTCCAGTTCGTTAGTACGGTTAGCCAGTTTCACCCTGAAACCGGATTATGTCCGGGTAAAATTCTACCTGCCATAAACCGGGTATACTATCAGTGGAATCCGTAGTGTCTAATTGTCCTAAAAGTAGCGTTAAGCCTGACGAAATGCGGGAACAATGTTGCGCATAAGCTGTCGGAAAACCGAATAATCCTTTAAGATAAACGGGTTTGATTTAAGCACACGAAAGGGGGGGATGTGCTGACTAAAGAAAAAAATAAAGCCGGACTGATGAAGGTACGCTGGATTGGTACTGCGGTTCTGCTGGCGTTATATGCCAATAACAGTTGGGCGTTTAACATTGATGATGTTGCCACACAAGCCAAAGCGTTGGCAGGGAAAAGCTTCGAAGCGCCTAAAAGCAATTTACCCTCTCAATTTCGTGAAATGAAATTTGCTGACTATCAGCAGATCCAGTTTAACCACGATAAAGCGTACTGGGGCAAACTGCGCACGCCGTTCAAGCTGGAGTTCTATCACCAGGGGATGTATTTCGATACCCCGGTGCAGATCAACGAAGTGACCGCCAGCGCGGTGCGTGAGATCAAATACAGCCCCGATTATTTCAATTTCGGTAACGTAAAACATGACGCTGACGCCGTTAAAAACCTCGGTTTTGCCGGTTTCAAAGTGCTTTACCCGCTTAATAACAAGGGTAAAAACGATGAGATCGCCAGCTTCCTGGGCGCCAGCTATTTCCGTGTAATCGGTGCCGGTCAGGTCTATGGCCTGTCGGCGCGTGGACTCGCCATCGACACGGCATTGCCGTCCGGTGAAGAGTTCCCGCGTTTCAAAGAGTTCTGGATTGAGCGTCCGAAACCTCAGGACAAACAGCTGGTGATCTATGCGCTGCTCGATTCGCCTCGTGCGACGGGTGCGTATCGCTTCGTGCTGCGTCCGGGTGAAGCCTCTACCGTGGATGTGCAGTCCAAAGTTTACCTGCGTGATAACGTCGGCAAACTGGGTATTGCTCCGCTGACCAGTATGTTCCTGTTTGGCCAGAACCAGCCATCGACAGTGAATAACTTCCGTCCGGCGCTGCATGACTCTGACGGCCTCTCTATCCACAATGGCAACGGAGAGTGGATCTGGCGTCCGCTGAACAACCCGCGCCATCTGGCGGTGAGCACCTACACCATCGAGAATCCGAAAGGCTTTGGTCTGCTGCAGCGCGGGCGTGACTTCAGCAACTATCAGGATCTGGATGACCGCTATGACCTGCGCCCAAGCGGCTGGGTGGAGCCATTAGGCGACTGGGGTAAAGGCCGGGTTGAACTGGTTGAGATCCCGACGGCCGATGAAACCAACGATAACATCGTTGCGTTCTGGACGCCGGAGACGCTGCCAGAGCCTGGCAAAGAGATGAACTTCAAATATCGCCTGCACTTCTCGCGCGACGAGAAGCAGCTGCACTCGGATGACATTGCCTGGGTCAAAAACACCCTGCGCTCAGCGGGTGACGTGAAGCAGTCGAACCTGGTGCGTCAGCCGGATGGCACCGTGGCTTTCACCATCGACTTCGTGGGTAAAGACATGAGCAAGATGGCGGAAAACAGTCAGGTGACCCCGCAGGTCAGCGTCGGTAAAAACGCTGAAGTGGTTGAGCAGAGCGTACGTTATAACCCGGTCACTAAAGGCTGGCGTCTGGTGTTGCGTCTGCGTGTGAAAGATGCCAAGCAGTCCACCGAAATGCGTGCGGCGCTGGTTAGCGGCGACAAGACATTGACGGAAACCTGGAGCTATCAGTTACCTGCCAATGAATAAATCGACTTTTACACCTCAACGTTATGTGGAATCTCTGCCGCTGGATGCGGCAGGGAAGTCTCGCCTGAGCGTCTCATTGCAGAATGCCAGTGCGTTCCACTTCATTCATGATGTGCTGGGCAGGGATGTCGCAGCCAGTGACCGTCCCGACGATGCGCCGTTAAAATCGGTCTCATCGCGGGTGGAAATGGCCTGGCCCGATGCACTGGCGGGCGGTCAGCAGCTAGGTAAAGATTACCTCGACCGCACCACGCTGAAGGCGATGCCCAAAGTCAAACGTTCACTGATGTTCCCGGAAGCGTGGCGCACCAACCCGGTTGCCCGCGCCTGGGACTCGCTGCGTGGACGTAAATCTGTGCCGCGCTACGCCAGTGCGGAAGAGCAGCGGGCCGAAGAGAAGTGGCGTCATGTCGGTTCGATTCGTCGCTACATTCTGCTGATCCTGACGATTTTCCAGACCGTGGTCGCCACCTGGTACATGAAGAGCATTCTGCCCTATCAGGGCTGGACGCTGCTGGACCCGATGGAGATGATCAACCAGAACTGGCAGCAGTCAGTGATGCAGATCCTGCCGTATGTGTTGCAGACCGGCATCCTGTTCCTGTTTGCCATTCTGTTCTGCTGGGTGTCAGCCGGTTTCTGGACCGCCCTGATGGGCTTCCTGCAGCTGCTGATCGGGCGCGATAAATACAGCATCTCCTACTCCACGGTCGGGGATGAGCCGCTGAATCCGGCGCATCGCACCGCGCTGATTATGCCGATCTGTAATGAAGACGTTGAGCGTGTTTACGCCGGTCTGCGTGCGACCTGGGAGTCTGTGGTTCGCACCGGTAACGCAGAGCACTTTGACGTCTACATCCTCAGTGACAGCTACGATGCGGATATCGCCGTTGCTGAACAGAAAGCCTGGATGGAACTGGTCCGTGACGTCGGCGGGGCAGGCAAGATCTTCTATCGCCGTCGCCGTCGTCGTGTGAAGCGTAAAAGCGGCAACATCGATGACTTCTGTCGTCGCTGGGGCAGCAACTACAGCTACATGGTGGTGCTGGATGCCGATAGCGTCATGAGTGGCGAGTGCCTGACCGGCCTGGTGCGTATGATGGAGGCTAACCCGAATGCCGGGATCATCCAGTCGTCGCCGAAAGCCTCAGGAATGGATACGCTCTATGCGCGCTGTCAGCAGTTTGCGACCCGCGTCTATGGTCCGCTGTTTACCGCCGGTCTGCACTTCTGGCAGCTGGGCGAGTCGCACTACTGGGGTCATAACGCCATTATCCGCGTGAAACCCTTTATCGAGCACTGTGCACTGGCGCCATTACCGGGCGAAGGGTCGTTTGCGGGCTCGATCATGTCGCATGACTTCGTCGAGGCGGCACTGATGCGTCGTGCCGGCTGGGGCGTCTGGATCGCCTATGACCTGCCTGGCTCTTATGAAGAACTGCCGCCGAACCTGCTGGATGAGCTGAAGCGTGACCGCCGCTGGTGCCACGGTAACCTGATGAACTTCCGTCTGTTCCTGGTAAAAGGGATGCACCCGGTTCACCGCGCGGTGTTCCTGACCGGCGTGATGTCCTACCTGTCAGCTCCGCTGTGGTTCCTGTTCCTGGCGCTTTCCACGGCCCTGCAGGTCGTGCATACGCTTATGGAGCCGACCTACTTCCTGCAGCCGCGACAGCTCTTCCCGGTCTGGCCGCAGTGGCGTCCGGAGCTGGCGATAGCGCTGTTCTCGACCACGATGGTGCTTCTGTTCCTGCCGAAGCTGCTGAGCGTGGTGCTGATCTGGTTTAAAGGGGCGAAGCCTTACGGTGGCGCACTGCGCGTGCTGTTGTCACTGGTGCTGGAAACGCTGTTCTCGGTGCTGCTGGCCCCGGTGCGCATGCTGTTCCACACCGTGTTTGTGGTCAGCGCCTTCCTTGGCTGGGAAGTCGTCTGGAACTCCCCGCAGCGTGATGACGATGCGACGCCATGGGGCGAGGCGTTCAAACGTCACGGTTCACAGATGGCACTGGGTCTGGTGTGGGCAATTGGTATGGGACTGCTGGATCTCAACTTCCTGTGGTGGCTGGCACCGATCGTCTTCTCCCTGATCCTGTCACCGTTTGTGTCGGTGATGTCGAGCCGTGCAACGCTGGGCCTGAAGAGCAAGCGCGCGAAGCTGTTCCTGATCCCGGAAGAGTCTTCACCGCCGCAGGAGCTGGTGGACACCGACCGCTATCTGCAGCTCAACCGCGAGCGTGTACTGGAGAACGGCTTTATGCACGCGCTGTTCCATCCGGCGTTTAACGCGCTGGCGACAGCCCTGGCGACTTCACGTCACCGGCAGAGTCAGTTACTCGACTATGCCCGCGACCGTCGTGTCGATCAGGCGCTGAGCGATGCACCGGAAAAACTCAGCCGCGACCAGCGTCTGCAGCTGATCAGCGATCCGGTGGTGCTGGCCCGCGTCCATACCCGACTGTGGGAAAATGCGGAGAAGTATCACCAGTGGGTAGAGAGTTATCAGAAACTGACGCTCAACCCTAACGCGCTGGCAAAAAACGCGTAATCTGAAAAAGCGGCAGCGATGCCGCTTTTTTTATGGGATTAAAACAGGGCGGGGATGATAATTTACTCGCAGGCCGTCACCGCATGCCGCGCGTGACACTCTCTGGGGCAGGTAAAGGCGGGTTTTGTGGTGAAACGAGTTTTAAAGGCAGGTGTTATCGCTCTGGCGGTGCTCTGCTTAAGCGGATGCGGCAGTATTATCAGCCGAACCGTGCCCGGACAGGGACACGGTAATCAGTACTATCCGGGCGTACAGTGGGATGTACGCGACAGCGGATGGCGGGTGCTGACCATCCTTGATCTGCCCCTGTCGCTGGTGCTGGACACCCTGCTGTTGCCAGTGGATGCCAGCCATGGTCCTTACGAATAACCGCGATCGGAGTCGCTGTTATCATCTTCCCACTCCTGAGCCGCGGCTTCACCCTCTTCGGTGTCGAGCGGCGGCTCCAGCTGGAACTCGCCATCGTCCCACTCGTGCAGGGTGTTTTCCGCTAACCACTCCTGACGCAGTTCCACTTCGTCAAAATCAGCGTCAAAAATAGCCTGAGCAGCTTCACCGGTGCGGTAAGGAAGGCATTCGCCTGCATCACCTTCGTCGACCAGGAACTCAGCCTGCCACATGATATCGCCATCCTGCATCACATACTTTTGCAGGCCGAACTGGCTGACCGACGCCTCTTCTTCATCCACTTCAGGGTTGTTTGCGAGAAACTCCTCACGTGCAGCATCAATCGCTTCCTCTAAGGTACTGTACATGCTCATCGATCTTCTCCTTACCGGGTTCACTTGATTTCAGTGAAGAATAGACGAAATTTGCCGGAGGGAAAGGGCGGGGGCGTGTAACTGGCGGGAAATAAACCATTTCCCGCCAGCAGCGGGATTAACGCATTTTTTGCGGGAAGTGCAGAACCGGCTGTACCGACTCATGAATAACCGGTGCCGCGTAGCGAATACAGCATTTGATGCAGGGTTTAACTTTCTTAAAATTGATTCTGGCGATGGATAAGGCCTGGCTGAGATTATACAGGGTGCCGATAAAAATCATCTGCTCCTTGCCGGGCATCCGCCTGCATCCCTGACGATGAAGAAAATGGTAGTTCTCCTGATCGGTCGTAATGGTGACGTAATAGTAGAGACCTTTACTCATATTAGGGATCCCCTGAGGTTCGCTGTGTGTGATCGTTTTTTTATAATTAAGCTGGAGTCGTTAAAAGCCTGAATGTCACTGCTGAAATTACCGTTAAGTCGGAAGAGGTTCAAATGCAATAACGGCATATCGGGCTGTTAAATTTTTGTAAAAATGAATATGTCGGCAGCTTGAATGACAATGCCTTGTTAATTAAGTTAATTTTAGTGGATTGATAAGCGACCAGAAAGCATTAAGCCTGGCTAAATAGGAATAGGCCTGGTGATAAAAATAATTAGCGCCAGCGGAAATTAAGGCAGGATAATTAAAATCTGATGAATGTCTGCCAGAATATGCAGCAGGCGGCTCTTTGTGGTTGTAATAAATAAGCCGGGCTGATTGAATGCGGTGGAAATCAGCGTCTCCTGCGAGCGTATCTGATAATAGCTGGATCGTTAAACCGGGAAGCCGCAATATCGGGCAGCCGCGCGATTGATTTATCGGGACAGAGCATTGCAGCAGAAGAGGCGCTAAACGGTCGTGAGACCGTTTAGCGTGGCAGATTAATAGCGGGAGGGTTCGCCTTGCGGACGGGTTTTAAAGCGGCGATGCAGCCACATATATTGCTCAGGTGCCAGCAGCACACCCTCTTCAACCACTTTGTTCATCCTGGCCGCGGTAACTTCATCGTTTTCCAGCGTAAATTCGCTGCGGATGTCGGGCAGGATCATCAGTTCATAGCCCCGGCCACCAGGCAGACGACGCGGCACAAACGGAATGACAGCGGGGTTACCGGCGCGGATCAGCAGATGGGTCCCCACCGTCGTTGCCGCCTTTTCCACGCCAAAGAAGGGCACAAAGACGCTGCTGCGCGGGCCATAGTCGTGATCGGGGGCATACCAGATAATGTCCCCCTGCTTCAGGGCGCGGATCATTCCTTTGAGATCCTTACGGTCGATCATGCTTTTGTTTGACCGCATGCGACCTTTGACCTGCAGCCAGTCAATCAGCTTGTTGTCATTGGGGCGATAGACGCCAATGCCAGGATTGTGGATGCCAAACATGCGCGCGCCGATCTCCAGCGTCAGAAAGTGCATGCCGATGAGCAGCACACCGCGCTGGTTGTCGCGCGCGGTCTGAATATGCTCCAGCCCGGAGGGCTTGTGCCACTTGTTAATACGCCAGTCGGGCCAGAACCACGCCATGCCGGTTTCAATCAGGCCCATGCCGACGGATTCGAAATTGTGTTTCACCATCGCCTCGCGCTCATTGACCGGCATCTCCGGAAAACTTAATTCCAGATTACGCCGGGCGATGCTGACGCGACGATTCATAAAGCGCATGGCGATACGGCCAATATTGCAGCCGAGCACATAGAGCAGGGGATAAGGAAGGAGCACCAAAAGATAAAGAAAAGCGATACCCAGCCAGGTCAGCCAATAGCGCGGGTGAAGCAGTTCTCGTGAAAACTGAGGCAACTGAGTCATGTGAAGGTTAATTTTCCTGCGTCATGCACCCTGCGGTGCTGATATCTCATTGATTTACACTATTGTGCCAGTTTTTAACGTTCGCTTAAATATCGCTGATGGAACTGGGCCTCAATGAGCGGGGAGAAAGCCGCCGCGAGTGCCGGAAAAAACAGCAACTGATGATGGGTCCTGACGCAACGCTTTGCATACACCTGAAATCAGGTATCATGTGCCCGCTAATTTTCTCCTATTGATAACAGGAAAGAACACCATGCCAGTGTTACATAACCTCGTTTCCAATAAAGAGCTGAAGGCGCGCATGCTGGCTGAAACTGAGCCGCGCACCACTGTCTCTTTTTATAAGTATTTTCAGATTGCCGATCCTAAAGCCTTCCGCGATGCGCTCTATGTTGGCCTGACCGCCCTCAAGGTGTTTGGTCGCGTCTATGTTGCCCATGAAGGCATCAACGCGCAGATCAGCGTGCCCGCCAGCCAGTATGAAAAGATGAAGGCCTGGCTGTATGCGTTCGATCCGGCGCTGAACAACCTGCGTATGAACGTCGCACTGGATGATGATGGAAAGTCGTTCTGGGTACTGCGCCTGAAAGTGCGCGATCGCATCGTGGCGGACGGTATTGAGGACAGCAGCTTCGACGCAAGCAATGTCGGTCACTACCTGAAAGCGGCAGAAGTGAACGCCATGCTGGACGATCCGGACGCGCTGTTTGTCGATATGCGAAACCACTACGAATATGAAGTGGGCCGTTTTGACAACGCGCTGGAAGTGCCGGCAGACACCTTCCGTGACCAGCTGCCGATGGCCGTGGATATGCTCAGGGAACAGAAAGATAAAAAGATCGTCATGTACTGCACCGGCGGCATCCGCTGCGAAAAGGCCAGTGCCTGGATGCGGCATAACGGTTTTGAAGATGTCTATCATATCGAAGGTGGCATCATCGAGTACGCCCGCCGCGCCCGTGAACAGGGCTTGCCGGTCAGATTCAAAGGCAAAAACTTTGTCTTTGATGAGCGGATGGGGGAGCGGATTTCTGACGATGTGCTGGCAAACTGCCATCAGTGCGGTGAGCCCTGCGATACCCACGTCAACTGCGTGAATGACGGCTGTCATCTGCTGTTTATTCAGTGCAAGAGCTGCGCAGAGAAGTTTGAGAACTGCTGCAGTCCGATCTGTCAGGAAGAGGCGAAGCTCTCTCCGGAAGAGCAGCGCGCCCGTCGTGCCGGACGAGAGAATGGCAATAAAATCTTTAACAAGTCGCGTGGCCTGTTAAACATGACCATTCCCGCGCCGAAGAAGTCATAGAGCGGTAAACGTGGCCGCCTGAACGCTGATTCAGGCGGCCTGCGGCTTTACTGGCGCACACCTTCCACCGAGATCATCAGCTGAACCTTCTGCGAGGCTGGCCCCAGATCTTTCGTTATATTGAAATCTTTCAGCGCAATTTCACCTTCCGCTTCAAAGCCTGCACGATAACCGCCCCACGGATCTTTGCCTTCACCCAGCTTCTTCGCCTCCAGCGTCACCGGCTTCGTGACGCCGTTCAGCGTCAGATCGCCGGTAATCTCTAATTCATCGCCCTCTTTCTTCACTGACGTGGATTTAAAAGTCGCCTGCGGATTTTTACTGCTGTTCAGGAAATCCGCGCTGCGCAGATGTTTGTCACGTTCAGCATGGTTGGTATCCACGCTGCTGGTATTAATCGTCACTTCGACTTTATCGGCGGCAGGGTTCTTCTCATCAAAGGTGAAGCGGCCATCGAAATCCTTAAAGGTACCGTAGAGCCAGCTGTAACCCAGATGCTGGATGCGAAAGTGAATAAAGGCGTGCTGCCCCTCTTTATCAATTTTGTAGTCAGCGGCACTGGCACTCAGGGAACCGAGCAGCAGGCTGGCCGCGGTCATCGTCAGCAGACTTTTCTTCAACATATTATCTGTCCTTTTCAGAGGGTAAGGGGAGGCGTAAACCTGACATTCGTTTTAAGGTGTTATCGCGATCGATAACATGGTGTTTTATCGCAGCCAGACCGTGCAGGATCGACAGGATCACCACACTCCAGGCCAGCCAGAGGTGAATATCGCCTGCGAGGTCGGCCTGCTCGCCTGCACCGCTGAACAGAGCAGGCAGCGTAAACCAGCTGAACACGGCGATGGGTTTACCGTCGGCGGTGGAGATGAGATAGCCGCTGATCAGAATGGCCAGCAGCAGGGTATAAAGTAACAGGTGTGCCACGACAGAACTGATGCGCACCAGAGGGGAATGGCTGCTCAGCGGCCTGGGCGGCGGCGAAATAACGCGCCACACCAGGCGGATAATCAGCGTCAGTAACAGCAGCACGCCAATACTTTTATGAATTTCCGGGGCGTCGTGATACCAGCTGTCGTAATAGCCCAGACCGACCATCCATAATCCCAGCGCAAACATGCCATAAATGGCCAGCGCCATCGACCAGTGCAGCAGCACAGCAACCCGGCCAAACTGATGCGGTGTATTACGTAATAACATAATCTGAGCGTCACGTAGAAATAATATGAAATAAGCATCCACATTATGAAATATAAAAG